>JALYJV010000482.1 GCA_030775105.1 Pseudomonadota bacterium
GTCCACAGCAGTTCGCCCTCGCGCGTGAACTGCGCACGCGAGGGCAAAGCGGCTGCGAACCTGGAGCCGTTCACGGCGGCAGTGGCCCGCTCAGTGCACCGGGCGACCGTTGAGGGTGATCACCGGATCGCTGACCAGGCCAAAGCTCTGCAGCACGCCAAGCAGTTCGCGGTGGCCGAGGGCCTGGCAGCCGGACACGAAGCCGTAACGCTTCGGCGGTGCCTGCAGCAGATGATGCGCAAAGTACGCCTGCAGCAGACCCGTCTGCTTGTAGTTCTGGTTGCCGCGAATGACCACGTGCTTGAAGCCGAGCGGCCCACTGGCCATGACGGAATCGACCGAGATGTTGGTCAGCGGATTCTCGCGCGGCGGCATGCCGGCCTGGACGCTGGCCGCCATTTCCGACAATGCCTTCTGCTGCTCGGCCGGCGGCAGCGGACGGATGTCGGCGTCGATCTTGGCATTCATCGCGACGACGTTGTCCATCACCGCGCGTGCAAACACGCCGCCCATGACCTTGCAGTTGATCACGCGCGGATCGTTCTTGAACCAGACCGGATGCGCGGTGCCGCCCCATGGCAGGACCAGCGCGGTTTCATGCTGGCCCGGCACGATCGCATCCGCCTTGGCGCCCTGCGGCCACATCGCGTACTTGTTGTTCTCCAGATAGAAGAAGTCGGACGTGAGGATGCTGAAGATCGTCTGCACCGAAGCGTAGGTCGGGAAGCCCTTCCACAACACCAGCATGTCGAGCGTATGCAGACCCGGCGTTTCCAGCGCGATCTGAGCCGCGATCTCGCCGGTGGTGTACATCTGCGCGATGCCGGGTGACAGGCACAGCTGCTTGGCGGCGAACTTGGCGCCCCATTTCTCGTCGCACTCGATCATCCAGTTCTGCTCGCCGTTGGTGTCCGTGTAGTGGACCCCTTCGGCGAGGCAGGCCTCGACGGCCTCCGAACCATACTTGGCGAAAGGACCGACCATGTTGAGCATGACCTTCGCGCCCTTGAGCAGCGAACGCAGCGAGGCGACGCTGTGCTCCTTGACCTCGACGATCTCGTAGTCGGCGGTTTCTATGCCTGGCACCTTGCTGATCACTTCCTTGATGCTCGCGCCGTTGCGGCCGGCGGCGATGAACGGCAGGTTGTACTCGCGGCAGTACTCCGCGACCAGACGGCCGGTGTAGCCGGTGACACCGTAGATGACGACGGGCTTCTTGCTGCTCATATGTGTTCTCCTTGACTGCTTTTTCTTGAATGACTTGAACTGACAATGATCTGTGGGCGGTCAGAACATGAAGCCACCGCTGCACACGACAACCTGACCGCTGATGTAATCCGACTCCGGCAGACATAACAGGTACACCGCGCCCGCCGCTTCCTGCGGCGTTCCGGCACGGCCGAGCGGAATGCCCTGCTCCATCGTCTTGAGCACATCCGCGTTGACGCCGACGCGAATCTTCTTGCCTTCGACCGCAATCGACGCATCACCGCCGGCGGCGGCTTCGGTCAGGCGTGTGCGGATCAGGCCGAAGGCAACACTGTTGACGTTGACCTTGAAGCGGCCCCATTCCTTGCACATGGTCTTGGTGATTCCGTTGACGCCGGCCTTGGCCGCGCCATAGCCGATCTGCCCGGCATTGCCGCCGACTCCGGCGAGCGATGAGATGTTGACCACCTTGCGGAACACCTCGCGGCCGGACTCCGCTTCGATCCTGGCCTGGGTGCGGATGAAGTCCGCCGCCGCGCGGAGGATGCGAAATGGTGCGGTCATGTGCACATCGATCATCGCCTGCCACTGCTCGTCGGTGGTTTTCTGGACCACGCTGTCCCAGGTGTAGCCGGCGTTGTTGACGATGATGTCGACGCCGCCGAACACGTCGATGGCGCCCTGCACGAAGCGATCCGCAAAATCCTTGTCGGTGACGCTGCCGATGCAGGCGAGTGCATCCGAGCCGGCCGCGCGTACCGCTTCCACGGTGTCGTTGGCGAACTGCTCATCGAGATCATTGACGACAACGCGCGCGCCGTCGCGGGCAAGCTTGAGCGCGATCTCGCGACCGATGCCGCGACCGGAGCCAGTGACCAGCGCAACCTTCCCTTCGAGTTTCTTTCCCATATGTTCTTTTCCTATGCAGCCGCTATGGCCTTGCTGTGTGTAGCGTCAAGAAACTCACGCACCACCCGGCTGGAACCGACCGGATCCGAGACAAGAAACAGATGGCCGTCGTTGACCACATGCAGACGGCAATGGCGGATGAGCTTCGCCATGATTCGTGCGTTGATCAGCGGGATCACCGGATCATCGTTGCCGGCCATGATCAAAACCGGCTGGCGGATCAGCGGCAGCCACGGGGTGCTGGTCCAGCCACTGAGCGCGAACTGCTGCATCAGATAGCCGAGCTTGCTGGTCGGCATCATGCGCGGACCGATCTCGCGGATCAGACCGGCCTGATGACGCGCAGCGCCGCCGTAGATCTCGCCGGCGATCGCGCGCCGATACACCGGGTCGTTGTAACGCCTCGGCGTCATGAACTTGAGCAGGATGCGCGGGTCGACAACCATCGGCCAACCCTGCGCGGTGGCCGCGAGAATCAGGCGCCGGCAACGCCGCGGATTCTGCAAGGCGAACTGCTGCGCCAGCGTACCGCCCCACGAAACGCCGAGCACGTCGACCTGGTCGTAGCCGAGCCTGGTCAGCGCCCGTTCGATCAGCAGGCTCAGCATCCACAGCCGATACGGATGCAGCGGCAACGACGACTTGCCGGTGCCGGGCACGTCGATGGCAATCGTTTCCAGGTCGCCGAGTTCATCGGCGAAAGGCTCGAGCAGTTCCAGGCGCGCGCCGATGCCGTTGAACAGCACCAGCGGCGTGTGCGTATCTGCGCGTCCCGGCCAGATCGCGACGCGAAGGGAATACCCCATGACCTTGACACGGCGCAGGCGCATCTCGCGCTTGGCACCGGCGCGCAGCTCCGCATAGGTCCGGTTCGGATCGAAATGCCGCGGATTTTCGCTATACAGGCTAGACGCGGTCATGGATGTAGGTTCCAGGCGCGGGTCCAATCGGCGGGTAGCTTGCATTGCCGGCCTGACGCGGCGCTTCGACCAACTTTCCGGCGCGCGCATGGGTCCAGGCTACACAGTGATCCCACCAGCTGCCCTGATGTCTGGTGGCCGTCTCCAGCCACTCGGCGGAACTCGCCGGCAACTTCGCATTCGTGAAGTAGCTTGCCTTCGGATTGCTCGGCGGGCAGACGATGGTCTGGATGTGTCCGCTGTTGCCGAGCACGAACTGGCTGCGCTTGCCGAGCAGCTGCGCACTGCGATACACGCCGTGCCAGACGCACAGATGATCGTTCGCCGCGCCGAGCACATAGCTGTCGATGCCGAGATCCTTGAGATCGGCAATCGCCTGGCCATGCACCGTCATCTCGCCCGGCGTCACCAGCGGATTGGTCTCGACGAAGCGGCTGAAGTCGTAGTTGTACTGCGCGGTCATGCCGGTGCCGTCACCATTCCAGTACAGAATGTCGAACGCCGTCGGCTTGATCCCCATCAGATAGTTGTTGACCCAGTAGTTCCAGATCAGCTCGTTGGCGCGCAGCATCGCGAACAGCAGCGTGAACTGGCGCGCGCTCATGCGCTTCTTGCGGATCTCCTTGCGGACGATGGGCATCGCCTTCTGGTCGACGAAGGCGCCGATGTTCGGCGCATCGGACATTGCATCCATGTCCAGTGGTGAAACAAACAGCAGCAGGCTGTTGACCTTCTGCTGCTTGGTGGCGGTGTAGTAGCCGACCAGCGAGGTCGCTAGAGGGCCAGCCCCGCAGACCGCCCATAGGTTGACGGTATCGATCTTCGAAATGCTGAGCGCCGTCTGCACCCCGGTATCGATCGCATCGATGTAGTCCGGCATGCCCCAGAAGTCGTGCTCGGGCTTCGGGTTGCGCCAGGCCATCACGTAGACCGTGAAACCCTGCTGGACGAAGTACTCAAAGACGCTGCGCCCCGGCGCGATATCGAACACGTAGAACTTGTTGACGATGCTTGGCACGACGAAGATCGGCCGCTCTCGAACCTGCGCCGTCTGCGGCGCGTACTGCAGCAGCTCGAACATGTCGTGGCACAGCACAACGCTGCCCGGCGTCAGTGCGAGGTTCTCGCCGATCCCGAACGCGCTCTCGTCGACCTGCGACGGGATCGGCCGGCGTTTGGCGACGTCGTCGGCAAAGTTCTTCAGCCCGGCAAGCAGGCTCGCTCCGCGCGTCTCCCGCGCACGGCGCAACGCTGCAGGATTGGTCGGCAGGAAGTTCGTCGGCGCCAGGGCGTCGCCGATCTGCGTCATCAGGAACTCGGCACGCTCGACCTGCTTGGGGTCGAGGCCTGACTGCTGCGCATAGCGCTGCAATGCATCGCACAGTTCCAGATAGCCCTGCAGGACGCCGCCGTAGATGCGGCTGTCCTTCCAGGCCGGATCGGCAAAGCGGCGATCCGACGCAGCCGGCGCACGATCGGACTGACCGCGCAGCACTTTCGCCAGGCCCTTCGCGAAGCCGACGCCGGCGTCCACCACGGCGCGCGGCTGGCGTGCAGCCTGACGTGCGAGCGTGCCGGCAATATCGATCAGATCGCTCGGGCGGAAATCACCGAGCACGTACTGGCCGAAGACGTTTTCGACCGCCGCATCCGCGCCGGTGCCGGCTGCCTTGGCTTTCGCCGTGCGGCGCGTGCTGCTCACGCCTTCACCTTCATCCAGGCCCTGAGGTCAGCTGCGGGCGTGAGAGAGCACGCTCCCGCACCCGTTTGCGCTACGCGCAAAGCACCGTGTCGCGCGCTCATGCCGTCATCCCGCCGTCAACGACAAGATCGGAGCCGGTGATGTAGCTCGCATCATCGGACGCGAGGAACAGCACAGCCTTGGCAATTTCCTCAGGACGCGCAAAGCGCCCCATCGGAATGCGTGCAAGCGTTCGTTCGACAAAGACCTGCGCCTCGGCCGGCGGCATAGCGCCAACTGCCCCCGAGACCATCTGGGTTTCGGCGAAACCCGGGCAGACACTGTTGATGCGGATCGGATATCCGGACCTTGCGCAGTGTATCGCCGCTGATTTCGTGAAGATGCGCACACCGCCCTTGCTGGCGTTGTAAGCCGGAACCAGCGCTTCGCCGACCATGCCTTCGATCGAGGCAATGTTGACGATGGAACCGCCGAGCTTCTTCATCCGCGCGATCGCCGCCTGGGTGCCGAGAAACACACCATCCAGATTGACCGCAAGGGTCTGCTTCCAGTGCTCGAAGCTTGCCCGCTCGACATCGAAGATCTGCGCAACGCCGGCGTTGTTGACCAGCACGCTGATTGCGCCCCAGGCCGACTCGGTGGCGTCGAGTACGGCGGTCCACTGCGCAGCACTGGTCACATCGTGGCGCATGAAGAGGACCTGTCCGCCCATCGCCGACAGGCGCGCGACCTCGGCCTCGCCGGCAGCGACATCGACGTCGGTGATCATGACGCGCGCGCCGGCAGCCAGCAGCACTTCGGCACTCGCCAGGCCCAGGCCGCGGGCACCGCCGGTAACGACACAGACCTTGTTCTTCATGGATTCATTCCCTTCCGTGCATGCAGTCCGCAGGCTTCAGGCCTTGCGCCACTGGTAATCCTTCGATTCCTGCGCGAACTGCACGAAGTAGTCGATCGACGGCGGATTCATCATCGCGTCGCGGCTCGCCGCCTTCTCCAGCGGCCAGCCGAGCAGCAGCTTGCGTACCGGCACTTCCATCTTCTTGCCGGTCAGCGTGTACGGGATCTGGTCAACGACGTAGATCTTGTCCGGCACATGGCGCGGGCTGCAGTCCTCACGCAGCTTGCGCACGATCTTCTGCTGGATCGCATCGCTCATCTCAACGCCCGGCTTGAGCTTGACGAACAGCGGCATGAAGAAGTTGCCGCCCGGCAGTTCGACGCAGACGATCAGACTGTCGGCGACCTCATCGACATGCTCGACCGCGCGATAGATCTCGGCGGTGCCGATGCGCACACCGAAACGGTTCAGTGTCGAGTCGGAGCGCCCATAGATGTAACAGCCACCGGTCGAGGTGATCTTGATGAAGTCGCCATGACGCCAGACCCCCTTGAAGGTGTCGAAGTAGGACTCGTGATAGCGCTTGCCCTCGTGATCGTTCCAGAAATGGATCGGCATCGACGGAAACGGCTTGAGGCAGACCAGCTCGCCGACTTCGTCGATGACTTCCTTGCCGTCATCGCTCCAGGCACGCACATCCATGCCGAGCAGGCGCGTCTGGATCTCGCCGGCACGCACCTGCAGCGTTGGTGAAGCGCCGACGAAGCCGCTGCACAACTCGGTACCACCGGACTGCGAGGTGACCCAGATATTTTTCTTGACGCAGCGGTAGAACCATTCGAAGGTCTCCGGCGTCGACGGCGCACCGGCGACGAGTACACCTTCGAGCTTGGACAGGTTGAACGCCTTGCCCGGCACCAGTCCACCGCGCTCCATGATCTGCACATAGGTCGGGCTCGCGCCAAAGCTGGTGGTGCCGGTATCGGCAGCGAGCTTCCACAGGAAGTCCGGCGTCGGATGGGCAGGATTGCCGTCATACAGCACGATTGCACTGCCGGTCAGCAGTGCTGCGAGCAGCAGGTTCCACATCATCCAGCCGGTGGTGCTGTAGAAGAACATCACCGAATCCGGCTTCAGGTTCAGATGGAAGTGCAGCAGCTTCAGATGCTCGACCAGCACGCCGACATGGCTGTGCACGATCGCCTTCGGCAAGCCGGTGGTCCCGGACGAGAACACGATCCACAGCGGGTGCTCATAACCGACACGCTCGAACCTGAAGTCGGCCTTCGCCACTTCCGGTTGTGCCATCAGGCTCGCCCAGGTCTTGACGCTCTTGAACGCCGGGGTCGGCGCATTGGCATCGAGATACTGCAACCATACGACCTGCTGCAGCGACGGCAGTGCATCGATGATGCGCTTGGCTTCGTCGTGCCGCGAGAAATCCTTGCCGCCGAAACGGTAGGCATCGGCGACGAACAGCACCTTGGGTTCGATCTGCGAGAAGCGCTCGATCACGGTCTTGACGCCGAACTCCGGCGCCGCCGACGACCACACTGCGCCGATCGCCGTCGTCGCCATCATCGCGACCGCGGTTTCCGGCACGTTCGGCATGTAGGACACCACGCGATCGCCAGGCTGCACGCCCATCGCCCGCAGCTGGGTCGCAAGCTTGCGCACCTGCGCACTCAGCTCGGCGCGCGTCATCTGCGCCAGCGGACGCGACTCGGTCAAGTGATGAAAGGCGACGCCATCCGGATCCATCTCCTCGTGCCGCAGCAGATGCTCGGCATAATTGACCTTGGAGCCTTCAAACCACTTCGCACCCGGCATGATCATCTTGTCGACGACCTGCTTGTATGGCGCATCGGAAATGACTTCGAAGTAATCCCAGATCGACGCCCAGAAGCCGGTCGTATCGGTGATCGACCATTGCCTCAGCGCTTCGTAGTCGCTGACCTGGGCGCGGCCTTCCGCACGCAGCCACTCCATGTAGCGCGAAACATTCGACAGGTCCGTGAACGACGGCGGCGGCGTCCACAGCAACTCGCCTTCTGCCACAGCACGGGGAGATGTTTCAGCGGACGGCGTAGACGTCATAACGCACCTCTAGTGTTGAGAAATTGACTTCACCGACGTTGAGCAGCTGCAGTCGGTTGAGCCATGCGTAGTCAGAATGGGCGGTGCGCACGCGCGGAATGCAGCGCAGTGGCAGCACAGTGGGCAGATCGCCATTGAGAAACCTGGCCTGGCCATCCGGTCCGAGGTCACCGACGCCGGTGTACTCGACCTCGATCACCGCGCCATCGTGGGATTCCATCGTGGTGCGGACATCGAGAATGCCGACGCCGTCATCGCGGATCGTCAGCCAATCGCCGCCCACACCGCGCAACTTGCCCCGCAGCTTCGGGCCGTCGATCTCGCCGCCGAGGATGTAGAAGTTCACGCGGATGCCACCAGCCAGCGGGCCGATCACCTCGGGGGGCGACAGGCGCGCGGTATACGCGCACAGATAGTCGAGCTTGACCGGGAACTTCGGAGCGGCCGCGTCGGCCAGGCTCATCGCAATGCTCCCAGGCGTTCCAGTACCTTTTCCGGCTGCAGGCCGCTCGGAACGCTGGCGTAAAGCAGGCCTTGCACGGGCAATCCATCTGTCACGCCGGTCGTCCAGTAAGCGGGATCGATCACGCAACCGCTGGTACTGCCAGGCACGGCACGCGGTGCAAGCACAAACGCCAGTGCACTCTCGCCGCCTATGTAGCGCCCTTCCGGCGCGTACAAGCCAACTGTCCAGCGGTAGTGCGTCGCGACGTTGAACACGGACTGATAACACTCCAGGGCAGCGGCACTGTCCGGCTCTGACTGCGCAGATTCACGCAGCAGGAGCAGGTCTACCCCCGCGTCGGCGAACACGCGCAGGAAGTCCGCCATCAACAGGGCAGCGGAATCTGCCTCGTCGTCGCCAACCTCGACCGCAGCATCGGCGCCATGCGCTTGCGCGTAAGCGGTGGACACCCACAGGCGCGGGGACGGACATTCCAGTGCCAGCGGCTGGTCGCTGCTGCCGGCACGCAAGCCCTTGACCAGATCCGTCAGCTGCGAGCGCAGCGCTTCGTCAGCCAGCAGGATCTTGAGTGGATACACCGCGCGCGCCTTCGCCGCCATCGCCTCACGCAGAGAAGGATTGGCCTCCAGCCACGCCATGCAGACCCTGTCCAGCCGCAGGCTCAGCACGTCCGGGCGCAGCAGCGACTGCGCCTTGCGCGACCACGCCAGATATGCGGCAGTGTCGAGCCAGGGCACGCTGCCGCCGGCAAGCAAGGCCCCGGCATAGTCGACGGCATCCAGCCACAGCAGCTTGCGTCCGGATTGCAGGGCTTCGGCAAAGTTCATGGCGAGCGTTCTGGCTGGTTCTAGGCAGCGGTGTAGCCGCCATCGACGACCAGCTCCGAGCCATTGATCCAGCGCGAGGCATCCGACGCAAGAAACAGCACTGCGGCAGCGATGTCCTCGACGTCACCGAAACCCATCGGATGCGCTGCACCGACGGAAGCGCGTGCGGCTTCGATATCCGGCGCGAGGCCGAGATCGACGAAGCCCTGCAGGAAGTGCTCGCCCATCTGCGTCTTGACGATTGCGGGGTGCACCGAGTTGACGCGCACGCCGGATTGCAGCGCAGCAAACTCGACGCCCGCCGCCTTGGTCAGCAGACGGACACCGCCCTTCGACGCATGATATGCCGCATGCGCCGGCGTGCCGATCAGACCAGCAACCGACGACATGTTGATGATCGAACCACCTTTGCCGTTCATCGCACGGATCGCGTGCTTGAGGCCGAGGAACACACCCGTGACGTTGATATCCAGCACGCGGCGAAAATCGGATGCTTCGCAGTTGGCAAGCAGTGCAGCCGTTTCGATACCGGCGTTGTTGACCAGGATGTCGTAACGGCCAAAGTGCTTGCCCACGGCCGCCGATGCTGCTTCCCACTGCGCCTCGTCAGTGACATCGTGGCGCATGAACTCGGCCTTGCCACCCGCCTTGCGAATCTTCTCGGCCGTGGCCTTGCCTTCGGCTTCGAGCACATCGGTGATCAAGACCGAGGCGCCGACCTGAGCCATGGCTTCAGCCACCGCAGCGCCAATGCCGCGCGCGCCCCCCGTGACCAATGCCGCCTTGCCGTCCAGACGAAACAGCTTGCTGTAGTCCGCCATTGCCGCTCTCCTTCTGCTTTTTTTGTTTGCTACTTCGCCAGGCAATCCTTGAGCTGCGCCTGAGTCGACTCGAGCTGGGCTTCAAGCTGGGCGATGCGAATATCCTTCGGGTTGGGCATGAACACGCCCTGCAGCTGATCCGCCGGCATCGTCGTGTACATGTTGATCACCGGGTTCTGCGCGTGAATCACGCTGACGTCACCCCAGCTGCCGAAGTACGGCAGGTGCTTCGGCGGCTCCGGCGTTGTCCAGGTCTTGACGAACTCGTCGTAGGGCTTGCCGCGCGCGATGCGCTGGCGCCGGTAGTCGGCGCGCAGTTCCGCAGTCGCGGCTTCATCGACGATCAGGGTCTTCTCGTCATAGACGACCTTGTAGATGTCGCGCGCGTTCCCGTGCGACATCAGGTCTTCGGCGAGGTCCTTCATCACGAGCTGCGGATCGCGCTCGATGACATCGCCGTAGCCGCCACCGCTGCCCTGGCAGATCATGTAGATCTCGCCTTCGTCGCAGAGCTCGAAGGTCATGCCCATGTCGTTGCTGGAATACTTGCCACCCTTGATAGGCCGCTCGTTCATCAGCGTGACGATGTCGAAGACCTCGACGACCTTCGGGTTCTTCTTCAGCTCCTTGAAGATGTTGATGCCCTTGATCTTCATCAGCTGGTAGGACGGGCAGGAGTAGCCGCCGAACAGGCCCTGTGCCGACGGGAACTTCGAGCCCTCGCAGCCGGTCATGAAGCCCCACATACCGGAGCCGCGCGCGGTAGCAATCTGCTCGTAGCCGAGCCCGGCGCGATACTTGCCGAAGCCGATGCGATCCTTGGCCAGGCGCTGCGCGCCGAGGCGGATGATCGGCGTGTCCTCCTCGTTGATCTCGTGCTCGCCGGAGTCACACATGAAGCCGAACACCGGCGACACCGAATGCTCGCCGTCGGCGTGGCTGCGCGCACCCTGGCCGTTGCCGTTGATGTCCGAGCAGAAATTGCCGGTCACATCGCCGTGCTGGGTCAGACCGCCGTAGATGAAGGTCGCCGCCTGGTCGTACTGCGAGGCGATGCAGGCCGAGTACTTCGTCGGCACGCTGTAGTTGAACTTGTTCATCGGGATGGTCCAGACCACGCAGGCCTTGAACATCGGCATCAGGCTCATTGCCTGCGGCATCTCGCCTTCGGCGTCGATCACCGCATTGCGATCGGTGATGATCTCGATCGGCGACAGCACTGCCATCGTGTGCGGCAGATCCGGCCAGACGTTCTGCAGCAAGCCGGTGCACAGCGCTGCCTTGAACGACGCGATATTGGTATTGACCGAGCGATTCATGAACTGCGGCGAACTGCCGCGGAAATCGACGGTCATCTTGTCGCCCTTGATCGTGATTGCGCAGGAGATCTTCTGCATCGCGCTTTCGCGCAGCGTCGAATCCATGAACTGCAGCACGCGCGTCGTGCCGTCCGGCATTTCCTTGATGCGGCGGCGCAGCTCGACCTCGGTGTCTTCGAGGTGCTGGCGCAGCGTGCCCATCACCGCTTCCTTGCCGTACTGGTCGAGGATCGCGATGATGCGTTCGCGCAGGCGCATCGCGCCGTGCAGCTTGACCTTCATGTCTTCGAGCTGCAGCTTCGGATCACGCACCGAGTTCTGCAGGAAGGTAACGAGGTCGCGCTTGAGCTTGAAGTTCTCGACGACCTTGAACGGCGACATCTTGATGCCTTCGTCGTACTTGCTCTCGGCCGCGGCTGGCATGCCGCCCGGCTCGCAGGCTCCGTTCTCGCCTTCGTGGATCGTCGCCGACACCCAGCAGATCAGCTCGCCGTGATAGAACAGCGGCAGCATCATCGACTGGTCGGTGTTGTGCACGCCGCCATAGCGCGCGTCGTTGTGGATGAAGCCGTCGCCATCACGCACGCCAACGGTCGGGTCGCTGATCCAGTTCTTGATGATGAAACGGATCGGATAGAAGCAGCAGGCGGCGAACGCGATGATGCCGTGCGGCGCGATCATCGCGAGGTCACCCTGCGCGGTGTAGACACC
>JALYJV010000483.1 GCA_030775105.1 Pseudomonadota bacterium
ATCCATGGTGTCGGCCAGTTTGGCTCGTGCAGTGCTGTAAGTGATCGCGTCCATGGCCGGCTCCAGTTGTACATGTATTTGTACAACATCGACTGTGCGGCGTCAAGATAAAGTCAGACTGCGGCGGTCTGCCCTTCGGCAGCGATGCGCTGCGTTGCAAGCTGGCGTAGCTCGACGGACTTGATCTTGCCGTTGCCGGTCACCGGCATTTCGCTCTCGCTCAGCAGCAGCACGCGGCGTGGGACCTTGAAGCTGGCGAGGCGTTCCTTGAGGTAGGCACGCAGTGCGTTGTCATCGATCTGCACGCCGTCCTGTGCGACAACGCAGGCGACGACCATCTCGCCGAGCGTGTCGTGCGGCACGCCGACGGTCTGCACGAGCTTCACTCCCGGGAACGCGGCGATCACGGCATCGATCTCCGGCGGTGACACGTTGGCCCCACCGGTCTTGATGATCTCGGTCAGGCGTCCTTCCCAGAACAGGCGGCCGGCTTCGTCGACATAGCCGCCATCGCCGGTCATGAAATAGCCTTCGCGGTCGAAGGTTTCTTCGCTGGTCTTGCCGATGTAGCCGAGCATCAGCGTCGGCCCCTTGATGCCGATCTCGCCGCGCTGGCCACGCGGCACGATCTCGCCGGTCGCGGTGTCGACGATCTTGAGGATGTTGCCGGGCAGCGGCAGACCGTAGCTCCCCTTGAAATCCGCTTCGGCGGTATTCGCCGGCACGGCGGTATTGATCGTCAGGGTTTCGGTGGTGCCGAAAGCCGGGCGCAGCTGCCAGTCGGTCTTGACCGTCGGATGCTTGAGCAGCGTCGTGTTGTAGGTGACGTAGTGCAGGCTCGACAGATTGGCTGTGGCCCACTTTTCCGAAGCTTCGAGCCTCGCCCATTGATGCGGACGGCCGATCGGGAAGCTCACGCGCTCCTGCTCCATGATCGTCAGCGCTTCCTCGGCCTGGAATGCCGGCTGCAGGATCACCGCGCCGCCGGTGGTCAGCGCATTGCCGAGCACCATCGAGAGGTTGCCCGACCAGAAGAAGCCATTGCCGGTCCAGCAACGCACCGGGAAATTCTTGGAGTCGATATCCATCAGGCGCGACCAGCGCCACCACTGGATCGCCAGTGCGCGCTGCGCGTGGAAGATGCCCTTTGGAAGACTGGTCGTGCCGGACGAGAAAAACAGCACGCCGGCGTCGCCCGGAGACGTCGTCGCCGCACGTGCTTCCACCTGCGCAGCGCTGACACCCAATCCGCCGTTGAGAAATTCTTTCCACGGCTCGACGATCGCGGCATCAGCCAACGGCGCCGCGGAGACGGTCGTCACGGCATCGAGGACCACCAGACGTCGCAGGAATGGAAACTTATCGGAACTGAAACTGCCCGGCTTTGCTGTCGCAATCTTCGGTTCCAGCTCGCCGATCATCGCGCCGAAATCCTTCTTCAGCACCTGGCGTTCGTACAGCAGCACCGACACCGCCGATGCCTTGAGCAAGTATTCGAGTTCGTTCGGCGTCGAGAACGTGCTGAGCGCAACTGCGATGCCGCCGGCCATCGCGGTGCCGAACACCGCCGACAGATACTCCGGCCGATTCGTCATCAGGATGCCGACGCGCGTGTCCTTGGTGACACCGGCCGCAATCAGCGCGCTGGCGACGCCCACCGAGCGCTGCCACAGTTCGCCGTACGTCCAGGAAATGCGGTCGCGTGACGTGTGCAGCACCAGCGCCTCGCGGTCCGCGTAACGCTGCGTCACTTCGCGCAGGTAGCCCGCGATCGTCAGTGCGCCGAGGCCGGGTTCTTCGGCGAGCGGCGAGCCATACACAACGGATCGCGAAGAATCAGGGACGTTCACGATTCACCCCGCCCGTTCGTGTCGAGTGCCTGCGAAGCAGGTGTATCGAGGATGTCGCGAAGGCGACGTCGGAGCTGACAGTGGTGGTATCTCGATACACCGCCCGCTACGCGCGCGGCACTCGATGCGAACGGAGTTTGCATAGTCATCCGCTGAAACCGCTCAGACCGGCAGCTGCACATCAGCCGTGCCGGTGAGAATCGTCTCGCCGGTCTGCGTCGTCATCTTCACTTTCACCACCGCCACCGGGCAGCCGTAGGCCGTGTTCTCCAGCTTCTCGACGACTTCGCCATCAATGAAGGTGATGTCGCCCTCGAACGCCGGGCTGCGGAACTGCGTCTTGGAATGCCAGATGAAACCGTTGTGGCCGGCCCAGTACGCCACGTAGTCGACATGCCAGGCATTCATAGACGCGCCGTAACCGTACATGCCGCCCATGCCAACGTTGGATGCCTTCTCCAGATTCACATGGCCGCTGGACGGACCGTAGTACAGACCGTCACCCTGGCGCGGATCGAGCTTGCGCGCGTCGTGATCGTAGGTCATGTCCTTCGCGAAGCCGGCGTCTTCCTTGGCCGGATCGTAGACACCTTCCGGCACATTCCAGCGCCAGGTGCCCCAGATGTTCTGGCGGAACGCGCGGTACTCGGTGACGAAGGTCGCGATCGAATGCGGACCGATAACACGGCGCGGCAGCTTGTCGCCGACCTTCACGTCCTTGAAGTTCGGCGTCTTGCCTTCGCGGTTCGACAGGATCCAGTCGTAGCGGATCTTGTGGATCTCGGCGAGCTCCTGCTTGTCCCAGCGCTTGGGATTGGCCTTTTCCTTGCCGTAGACCTTGCGCTTGTTGGCTTCTTCGACGAGGTAGCGGATGGCCGTCGCACGCTCGCGCGCAACCAGCACGCCATCCTGGTTGCAATGCTCGGTATCGCCGCGCGTGAACACGGTCGGGCCGGCAAAGCTGGTGTCCTTGACGTCGTAACCATCAAAGCGGCGCTTCTGGAACAGCTTGTCGCCCGGCCGCACCGGCGCACCGAAGAACCACCACTCCTCGCCACCGAAGATCAGATGAGAGCCCGGAATCCTGCCGAGGCAGGCCGGATGACAGCCGTGGCCGTAGTCCATCGCGACGGCAAACGACTGCGGCGCGACGAGACCGCCGAACTGCGATTGGCGCGCAAACTCGGGATCCCAGTGAATCGGATTCGGATAGTCCATCGCCATGACCCAGCGCTGGATATCGGTTTCGTTGCAGGGATGCCACAGCTCCGCAAAGATGACCGGCTTGCCGACCCAGCGGTCGACATCGCTCATGTCGAGCTGCGCGGTGCTTGCTTTGGCGGTTTCGGTGGACATCGCTTACCCCTTTTCTACGATTCTTGGATTCGCTGCTCAGCTAAAGCCCGTTCGTGTCGAGTACCGGCGAAGCCGGTGTATCGAGACACCCAGACTGCAGTGGCGGCCTCTCGATACACCTTGCGCCGATGGCGCAAGGCACTCGAGGCGAACGGAGTTTTGTTAGCTGAAAAAATCTTTCCTACTTGTTGACGTTGACCAGCACGCGACCGCGCACCTTGCCGGCGATCAGATCCGCTGCAGCGGCAACGCTGTCGGCGAGACTGACTTCCTTTGCGATGACATCGAGCGCAGCCGGATCCAGATCGCGGGCGAGACGGTTCCAGGCGGTCAGGCGACGGGCCTTCGGTGCCATCACGCTGTCGATGCCGAACAACGTCACGCCGCGCAGGATGAACGGCGCGACCGAAGCCGGGAAATCCATGCCGCCGGCGAGGCCGCAGGCCGCAACTGCACCACCGTAACGCGTCTGCGCACACGCATTCGCCAGCGTGTGGCTGCCGACGGCGTCGACAACACCAGCCCAGCGCTCCTTCTGCAGCGGCTTGCCAGCGGCGGCGAGTTCAGCGCGGTCGATGATCGAGGTCGCGCCGAGCTTGGTGAGATAGTCGGCTTCGGTCGCCTTGCCCGTGGCGGCCACCACCTTGAAGCCGGCCTTGGCGAGCAGCGCAATCGCGACGCTGCCGACGCCGCCCGTCGAACCGGTGACCAGCACTTCACCCTGCTCCGGCTTCACGCCGGCAGCAGCCAAGGCTTCGACGCAGAGGCTTGCGGTGTAACCGGCAGTGCCGATCGCCATGGCCTGACGGGCCGTGAAGGCCTTGGGCAGCGCAATCAGCCAGTCACCCTTGAGGCGCGCCTTCTGTGCCAGGCCACCCCAATGCGACTCGCCCACACCCCAGCCGTTGAGCACGACCTTGTCGCCGACCTTCCAGTCCGCGTGCGCGCTCTGGCTGACGGTTCCCGCGAGATCGATGCCCGGCACCATCGGGAACTTGCGCACGACCGGCGACTTGCCGGTGATCGCCAGACCTTCCTTGTAGTTCAGCGTCGAGTACTCGACGTCGACGGTGACGTCGCCTTCCGGCAGCTGCGCCTCGTCGAGCTTGGTCAGCTCCACGGTCTGGCCGGCGTCGGTCTTGTTGATCAGGATTGCTTTGAACATGGGTCTATTACCTTCTGTACGGTGAATTCTAGGGTTGGGGGTTGGCTCGCATCCCGGCTTCTTCTGCGAGGCTATATACATTTGCTGCATTGCTTGACGCCTGCGGCCTGTAACCAAATCCCGTTCGTGTCGAGTGCCGGCGAAGCCGGTGTATCGAGGGTGTCGCGAAGGCGACACCGGAGCTTCAGTGATGACCTCTCGATACACCTTGCGCTGCGCGCAAGGCACTCGAGGCGAACGGAGTGGGGAGGGCTCGTGCAGAACTCTCCTATGTGGTCCTACTCAAAAATGCATCGGCGATATCCAGTTCATAGCTGCCGCCTGGCTGGCCGAGCTGCTCGTTGAGCAGCGCTCGCTTCAGGTACAGATGACAGGCATGTTCCGAAGTCATGCCGATGCCGCCGTGCAGCTGCAGCGCTTCCTCGGCAACCTGTGCGTAGACCTTGCAGGCATGGAGCTTGGCGATGCGCGCCATGTTGACGGCCGCGGCATCGTTGCTGTCGCCGTCGAGGCGGCTGAGCTTGTCCTGCAACAGCGCCTGCGCGCTGACAGTCAGCATCTTAAGATCGGCGCAGCGGTGCTTGAGTGCCTGGAACAGCGCCAGCGGTCGGCTGAACTGCCGGCGCGTCTGCAGATAATCAACCGTCATCGCGAGCAGGGCTTCGGCACCGCCGACGGCATCGGCGGCGAGCGCGAAGTCGCGCAGCGTTTCGATGCGACGGCTCAATGTCTGTGCAGCGGCGCCTTCAGCGAGGATCAATGCGCCATCGAGACTGACCACATTGAATCGCAGATTGTAGAGGCGCCGCGTCGCATCCCAGGTCGGGCGCGCAATGCGCTCGATACCAGCCTGCGCCAGAGGCACCAATGCCAGCAGCGCACCGTCAGCGGTCGTCACAAGCACGTGACTGGCGCGATCCGCCGACGGCACAGCGCTGAGCAGACCGCTGAGAGTGCGCGCCTGCAGCACCAGCGCGCCGCTGGCGAGTGGCGTTGCCGCGTATTCGCTGGTCGTCAGGCGCTCGATCCAGCTGGCCCGATCCGCGATGACCGACTGACAGACCGCATCGATCGCGAGCATCGCCGATGCATACGATGCAGTCGCCAGACTGCGGCCGAGTTCGGCATGGAATGCGCAGGCACCGGCGGTGCCCTGCCCCAGTCCACCGAGTTCTTCAGGCACAGCCACCAGCAGCCAGCCGAGCTCGATGAAGTGCGGCCAGGATCTCGATTCATCCGCGGCGATGCCGAGTTCACCGAGCACCTGGCGCGCGGAGTCGCGCAACTCGTTCAGTTCGGCGCTCATTTCTGCTCCCCCGCCCCTTGCGGGAGGGGGTTGGGGGGAGGGGGCGGCTGCGCACTGAAAAGCACGGCGCATTCGCGCCGCGCCCCCTCTCCCTGCCCTCTCCCACGAGGGGAGAGGGAACAGATGTCGAAAGTTGCGAACGACTCAACGAGGCTCATGGACGCGACCCCGGAACCTGCCAGGTCTTCGGTTCGCGCGGCATGCCCAGCATCCGCTCGGCAATGATGTTGCGCTGGATCTCGTCGCTGCCGCCGGCAATCGACCAGTTGTAGGAGTTCATGAAGTCGACCGTCCAGTTGCCGGTCTCCTGGCTGCCGCCGCGGGTGAAGTCTTCAAAGTACTGGCCCTGCAGCCCGCTGATGCGCATGCCGAGCTTGGTGAACTCGCGCAGGGTTCTCGCATAGCCGAGCTTGACGATTGATGCGTCGCCCGGCACTTCATCACCGGAGATGCGCTTCAACAGGTATTGATCAGCCAGTGCGCAAGCGGCGTCGACCTTCGCGATCAGTCCGCCCAGTTCGCGGCGCAGCGCGGGATCGTCCTGCACATTGCGCTCGCGCATCACCTCGGCAAACCGCACCAGCGAGTAGCGCATGCGCTGGGTCAGCTCGACCAGCGTCAGCCCGCGCTCCGATGACAGCGTCGCCTGCGCCACGGCCCAACCCGCGCCATCTTCGCCGACGCGATCGGCAACCGGCACTTCGACATCGTCAAAGAAGATCTCGGCAAACTCGTCGTCACCGGTGATCTGCGGGATCGGCCGCACCGACACGCCCTTGCTCTTCATGTCGAGCAGCAGATACGTCAGGCCGCCCTGCGGCGGTTCCGACTTGCCGGTGCGCACGAGCAGCAGGCAACGGTCGGCGTACTGCGCCATCGTCGACCAGGTCTTCTGGCCGTTGATGACGTAGCGATCGCCCTTGAGTTCAGCGCGGGTCTTCAGTGAGGCCAGATCAGAACCGGCATTGGGTTCCGAGAAACCCTGGCACCAGATTTCGCCCTTGAGAATGCCCGGCAGGTACTTGTCCTTCTGCGCTTCCGAACCGCACTCCATCAGTGTGCAGGCCGCGTGGTAAAGCGAGACGAAATAAAGGATCAGGCGCGGCGCATCGGCGCGCGCGGTTTCTTCGTAGATGACTTTCTGTTCGGCGAGGGAGCGGCCGCCACCGGGCCAGCCCTGCGGCCAGTGCGGCGTCGCGTAGCCGGCTTCGACAAACTTGAAGAACCAGTCGCGCTGCGCAGCGACAAAGGCGTTCTGGCCGGTGCCGGTCATTGCCGCGCGCCAGCCGGGAGGTACGTTCTGTTTCAGCCAGGCGCGGACCTGCGCGCGCAATGTTTCCGGATCAACACTGGTGTTCATTAAGCGACTTTACACTAGTCCGCTGGATGGTTGAAACGGGACTTGGAAGAACCACAGCACGGTAGCCCGGTTCCGCGCAGAGGAGCCGGGAAGCTCAGCTCGCCGACTGGCTCCCGGCTTTGCCTTCGGCAAAAACCGGGCTACGTTGGCCGAACGGGCCTCAGGGCACCCGCACTTCGATCCAATCATCCACAGCACGGACCTCGAAGGTTGCGATCGGCAGCTTTGCCGGCAGATTCAATGCCGCACCGGTCGCGAGGTCGAAGCGCGCGCCGTGGGTCGGGCAGGCGATCCAGCCGTTGCCCAGGCGCCCGCGCTCCAGCGGCTTTTCGTTGTGCGAGCAGATGTTGGAGATCGCAAACAGCTTGTCGTCCTGGTTGCAGACCAGAACGCATTTGCCGTTGATGTCGATGGCCTTCTTCGTGCCGGCCGGCAGATCTGCCAGCTTCAGGACACGCGAAAACTCTGGTGCCGACGCACCAGCTTCTGTACTCACACTGGCACTCATGTATTCGGCTTGACGTACTTGTCGACGGCGCGCTCGAAGTGACGCACGCGGATTTCCTGGTAGTTGCCGAGCGTCAGGCCCGGCTTGGCGCTGGCCTCGAGACCTTCCTGCTGGAGGATCAGGTTGTCGGTGTCCTGGTCGAGGATCGCGCCGAAGCCCGGGTCCATGCCTGCCGCTTCGCAGAACGACTGGTCGTCGCGCAGATGGATAGGCTCGGCCGGCATCGGCCGCTTGCCGTCGAGCGGCACCGGGCGCATGAACAGCACTTCGTAGATGCACCTGCGATGGTCGCGCGGGTCCGGACGGAAGCGATAGATCATCGGCAGCGAGATGCCGGGGAACAGGAAGATGTTCGGGAACACGGTGTACGAGAAGCAGTCGAGCAGTTCGGAATCGGACACCGCGCTCAGATCGGTGTTCGTCGCCTGCTCGAACATGCCGCGGAACATGTCAGCCATCACGGCGCGGGCGGTGCCGCCATCCTTGACGGTGAGCTTGGTATCGCCCAGCGCGCTGCTGTCGCCGAGCGTGAATTGGTTGAGCACGTCCTGCTCGCTGATCTTGCCGTACAGGTGCGGGCTGACGACACCGAGCGGCGAGATGAAGCGGTTCACGTGTTCGCCGTAGACGTCGTACTGGGTGTTGGCGTCGCCATTCGACGGCGCGACCTGCGGATGCGTTTCGATGACGTGGTACGCCTCGAGGAACGCATCGATCGCCAGCTTCCAGTTGCACGGCAGGCGCTTGGACACGTGCAGGTAGATATAGCGGTTCTCGAGCTTCCAGGCATCGATGTGCGCCTTCGCCGCGGGGCCGAGATACTCGGCGAGCGACGGCGCGCTGAGATCCATGTTGATGAACACGAAACCGCCGAGGCGTTCGACTTTGGCCTGCGGCAGCGTCAGCTTCTTGAAGTCGACGTGCGGGAAATCCCAGGGGCACAGGGTTTCCTTGTGCGTGCCGTCGATGTTCCAGGTCCAGCCGTGGAAGCTGCACTTGAACTCCTCGGCATTGCCTTCGGTGCCCGACGCACGCAGCTTGGTGCCGCGATGGAGGCAGGCGTTGTAGTACGCGCGGATGTCGTTCTCGGCTACGCGGGTGATGATGAACGAGTAAGGACCGAGGTCGTAGACGTGATAGTCGCCCACCGCGGGGATGTGCTCCTCGCGGCAGGCGAACTGCCAGGTGCGATTCCACAGCCGGTCGATCTCCTTCTTCGCATACGCCGGATCTATGTAGCGATCCTTGGAGATGTCCTCGTCGCCGAGGAACTGATAGGACTCCGAACGCACCCAGCCCGGCGCCGCAACCTTGTCGGCCGCGATGATGTCCTGCGTGCTCGGCGCACCCGGGCAGCGCGCTTCACCCTTCTTGAGATCGGCCAGCTTGATCGTGTGGCTCATGTCCTGCTCCTGAGAGTTCTTAAGCCGCGACGCGATGCTGGATCGCGGCGCTTTCGTTCTTGTAAATCTGGCCGTCTTTCATGATGACGACGAGGCGATCGGCTTTGAGCAGCACCGACAGATCAGTCAGCGGATCACCGTCGACCAGCAGCAGGTCGGCGAGATGACCGGCACTGATCTCGCCCTGCTTCTCGCTGCTGCCGTAGGTCATCAGCAGGCCGCCGTTGCGCGTCGCGCAGCGCAGTGCTTCGGCCGGCGTGTAGCCGTAGTAGTCGACGAAGAACTGCAGGTCGCGCGCATTGGTGCCCTGGCGGCTCCAGGCAAAACCGTAGTCGCCGCCGATCAGGTGCTTGATGCCGCGCTTGCGCAGCGCGGTGTGCGTCTTGACCGACTCATCGATCAGGCCGGGGATGCCCATGTAGCCGCCGATCTCCGAGGTCAGGCCGATGCTCTTGGCTTCGTTGTTGTTGATCGTGTGGAACAGGCTGACGGTGGGCACGACGAAGACGCGGTCCTTGGCTTCCTCGAGCATGTCGAGCGTCTTCTCGTCGGAGTACTCGACGTGAAACAGCACATCGACGCCGGCACGCACGCAGGCCTGGGTGCCGCCGATCGAGCGCGTATGCGCGTTGACCTTGCGGCCGTAGGCATGCGCGGTTTCCACCGCCATCAGGATTTCCTCGTACGCCATCGGCGTCGTGTGCGCCGGCGTGCTCGGATAGAACGGATCGCCCGAAACGTCGAGCTTGATGTTGTCGCAGCCTTCGCGGCAGCACATGCGCACGGCTTTGCGCATCTCTTCAGGGCCGTCGACGATGATCGAAGGACCGATGCGTGGATTGTGCTGACGGCTCTCGTCGCCCATCGCGCCGGTCACCGAAATCTCCAGCGAGCCGGCACGGATGCGCGGCCCCGGCAGCAGGCCGGCGTTGACGGCGTCGCGTACCGCAACGCCCAGACGCAGCTTGGCTTCGGATGCGCCCCAGGCACTCGTGAAGCCATGGTCGAGCAGGACCTTGGCGACGCGCGCGGTCAGCAGCGTGTGCGCTTCCGGCGACGGCGTGATCAGATCCTCGGTCGCGGTCACCGCCTCGAAGGACAGATGCGCATGGCCCTCGGTCATGCCCGGCATCAGGAACTTGCCCGCAGCGTCGATCACCGTGCAGCCGGCGGTCGGGATCTGCCCTCGGCCCTTGGTCACAGCACTGATCCGGTTGCCATCGACCAGCACATCACCCTCGAACGGCGCCGCACCGCTGGCATCCCAGACTTTGGCGCCCACGAATAGTGTCTTGCTCATGCGAACCGCGCTCCTCTTGCTCTTGGCTTTTGCCATTTGATTATGGCGCTCGCCCCTACAGCCCCGGATGACCGGAGACGCAGCCAAACTTGCCTGTTGCAGCCAGCATCCTCTGCGTAGAGGCGGTGCCTCGCTAGACTCGTTTGGCCCTCTTGATGGGGGCTTCGAACCAAGCACGGAGCCAGGCGCAGATGATCAGAGGCATTCACCACGTAGCGGTGCACGTCCACGACCTCGACCGGATGATGAAGTTCTACAAGGACGCCTTCGGATTCGAGCTGGTCGGCGAGGCCTTCGGCTGGGACGGCAACGATTTCATCGATCGCATCGTCGACGTGCCGAACTCGGCGGCGCGCGGCGCGATGCTGCGCTGCGGGACCTGCTATCTGGAGATGTTCGAGTACAGCCGGCCCAAGGGCGAAACCAAGGCTCGCGATGCCACCGACAAGGGCTATACGCACTTCTGCGTCGACGTCACCGAGATCGAGCAGGAATACGAGCGCCTCAAGGGTCTGGGCATGAAGTTCGGCCAGCCGGGACCGATCGACGTCGGCCACGTGAAGACGATCTACGGACGTGATCCCGAGGGAAACTTGATCGAGATCCAGCAGACGATTGAGGGCAAGTGCGACTTTCCGCTGGCGAATCTGAAGCGCGAGCCGACGCGTAAATGATGGCGAGCGTACTTGTAGGGCGGGAAAGCGCAGCGTATCCCGCCTTCTGCGCGCACCTCATCGCGACAGGCGGGATGATTCCCGCCCTACGACAACTGATTGAGCCGTCACTCCCGCTGAAGCGGGAAGCCAGAGCGGAGAGCGCCGCGGTGCATGCCCTGGATTCCCGCTTTCGCGGGAATGACAACGCCTTGCTGATCATCCGTTCATGACGAAGTCCGTAACAACGCTCGACGACAAATACACCCAGCACGGCGGTCGCGTCTTCATCTCCGCAAACCAGGCACTGGTGCGCCTGCCGCTGGACCAGGCGCGCCGTGATCGCGCGCGGGGCATCAAGACTGCCGGCTACATCTCCGGCTATCGCGGCTCACCGTTGGGCGTCTACGACTCCGCGCTGTGGGGCGCGCAGAAACTGCTGGATGCCCACGATGTGCGTTTCGTACCCGGCCTCAATGAAGAGCTCGCGGTCAGCGCGATCCGCGGCACGCAGCAGCTGGCCTGGTTCGGCAGGTCCGACTTCGAAGGCATCTATGGCCTCTGGTACGGCAAGGGCATTGGCGTCGATCGCGCCTGCGAATCGCTGAAGCTCGGCAACTTCGAAGGCACGTCGGCGACCGGCGGATTTCTCGCAATTGCCGGCGACGATCATGGCGGCAAGTCCTCCGACAGTGCGCATCAGTCGGAGCACACGCTGATGGCGGCCATGTTGCCGATCCTGTATCCGGCGACGATCAGTGAGATCATGGAGTTCGGCCTGTTCGGCATCGCGATGTCGCGCTACAGCGGCTGCTATGTCGGCCTCAAGTGCATTACCGACACGCTCGATCTCTCGGCGTCTGCAGAACTCCCGGACCCGCATCGCGAGTACCTGCTGCCGACCGACGTGCAGCTGCCGCCGGCCGGCCTCAACCTGCGGCAGAACCAGCCACCGCTGGTTGAAGAAGATCACCTGGTCAACCATCGCCTGCCTGCCGCAACCGCGTTTGCGCGCACGAACGGCATCGACCGCGTCGTCATCGACGGCGAGCGTCGCGAGCTTGCGATCGTCACCGCAGGCAAGGCCTATCTCGATGTGCGCCAGGCACTCGCCGATCTCGGCCTCGACGAAGCCGCCTGCAGGCGTCTCGGCATCCGGGTCTACAAGCCCGGACTGATCTGGCCGATGGACGGGCTGCGCCTCACCGACTTCGCGCAGGGCAGCAAGGCCGTGCTCGTCGTTGAAGAGAAGCGCCCGGTAATGGAAGACCAGATCGCGCGCCATCTCTACGCGCTGCCTGCCGATCAGCGCCCTGCCCTTGCCGGCAAGCAGGACCTCAAGGGCGCCGCGCTGCTGCCGTCGACCGGCGAGCTGTCGGGCGCGCATGTGCGTAGCGCGATCAGCACGCTGCTCGAACAGCTCGGCATCCACGACGCGCACCTGCAGACGCATATCGATGCGTTCCGCGAACTCGAGGCCTTTGCGCAGGGCACGGGCAGCGGCACGATCCGCCCCGCGTTCTTCTGCTCGGGCTGCCCGCACAACACCAGCACGAAGATTCCCGACGGCGCGCTCGCGCTTGGCGGCATCGGCTGTCACGGCCTCGCTGCGGTCGTCATGGATCGCAACACGATGCAGTTCGTGCCGATGGGCCACGAAGGTTCGCCATGGCTGTCGGTCAGCCAGTTCGTCGACCGCCCGCATGTGTTCCAGAATATGGGCGACGGCACCTACTCGCATTCCGGCATTCTCGCGATCCGCGCCGCGGTCGCGTCCAAGGCCAACCTCACCTACAAGCTGCTCTACAACGACGCCGTCGCGATGACCGGCGGCCAGCCGGTGGAATCCGGCATCACGCCGATCGGCATGGTCCAGCAGCTGCTTGCCGAAGGCGTGAAGCCGGTGCGCCTGGTCACCGACAATCCGGACCAGTACATCAACGCCGGCGTGCCTGCGGGCGTGACCGTGCATCACCGCGACGATCTCGATGCGGTGCAGCGCGAACTGCAGCTCGTCAAAGGCGTCTCCGGCATCGTCTACGAACAGACCTGTGCTGCCGAGAAGCGCCGCCGCCGCAAGCGCGGCCTGATGGTGGATCCGGACCAGCGCATCTTCATCAACACCGCAGTCTGCGAAGGCTGCGGCGACTGCTCGGTGCAGTCCAACTGCATGAGCGTGCTGCCGGTGGAAACCGAGTTCGGCCGCAAGCGCAAGATCGACCAGTCCACCTGCAACAAGGACTACAGCTGCGTAAAGGGCTTCTGCCCGTCGTTCGTCACCGTGACCGGCGCGAAGATCGCAGTGCGTGCCAGTGGCGATCCGACACGGCTGCAGCAACTGATCGCCGCATTGCCGGAACCGGCCATCGCCGCACTTGATGAACGCGGCTGCAACATCCTCGTCGGCGGCATCGGTGGCACCGGCGTGCTGACGATTGGCGCGCTGCTCGGCATGGCGGCGCATCTGGATGCCAGGGGCTGCACGATCCTCGACCTGACCGGCATGGCGCAGAAAGGTGGCGCCGTCACCAGTCATATCCGCATCGGTCCGGATCCGGCCGGCATCTATACCTCGCGTCTCGGGGTGGGCATGACCGACGTGCTGATCGGCTGCGACATGATCGTCGCCTCGGGCCAGCCGGTGCTGAAGACCGTGCGGCCGGGCCGTACCGTCGCGATCCTCAACACCGACGTCGCGCCAACCGGCGATTTCCAGAGCAACAAGAACATCGATCTCGGCGAAGGCCGCATGCGCGCCGCGATCATCGATGCGATCAACGGCGGTCCGCTGTTTGAACTCAATGCCAGCAAGCTCGCGACCGACCTGACCGGCGACAGCATCGGCACCAACATCCTGATGCTCGGCTATGCCGTGCAGAAGGGCCTGATCCCGATCTCGGCGGCGTCGATCCAGCAGGCGATCCGTCTCAATGGCACCTTCGTCGAAGGCAACCTGCGCACCTTCGACCTTGGCCGTCTTGCTGCGCATGCACCGGATGCACTCGCACGCGAGCTTGAAGAGAAAGTGGCGATCGTGCCGCTGGTCACCGTGGACGACGTGCTCGCCAGCCGCACGCGTCTGCTGACGGACTACCAGAGCAGCAACTATGCCGACGGCTATCGCAGCTACATCACCGGGCTGCGCACACGCGTCGCCGCGCTGAAGGTGGCGGACGGCGAGCGTTTCGTCCGCGAAGTCGCGCTGACGCTGGCGCGGCTGATGGCCTACAAGGACGAATACGAAGTCGCCCGGCTCTACGCCGATCCGAAGTTCATGCGGCGCATGCGTGAACAGTTCAGCGGCGACTTCAAGCTTGAATTCAATCTCGCGCCGCCAATGCTGCCGGGCCGCGATTCCAGCGGCCGGCCGAAGAAGCGCCGCTTCGGCGCATGGATGCTGACGGCGTTCCGCGTACTCGCCCGCTTGAAGGGCTTGCGCGGCACGCCGTTCGATCCTTTCGGCTATTTCCACGAACGCCGCGTCGAGCGTCGCCTCATCGCGGACTACCGCACATTGATCGACAGCCTCGTCGAGCGTCTCGATGAGGCGACGGTCGCCAGCGGCATCGAACTCGCCAGGGCCGCTGGCGAGATCGGTGGCTACGGCCTGATCAAGGACGCGGCCATCGCGAAATACGGGACCCGGCGCCAAGCATTGCTCGAAGCCTTCGACCAGGCCGCCGCGCAACCGCGTGCTCGCGCCGCGTAGAATCGGCCGCTAGAAAAAGCCGTCATTCCCGCAAAAGCGGGACGCGTGCGGCTAAAGCACGCGTTGGCACACCCGATTTCGCAACAGCTGGATGCCCGCTTCCGCGAGCATGACGGTTGAGTTTTGATTTCCGCATTTCCTCTACACACTGACGGACTTTCGCTGCAATGAAACTGAAGACACGCTTCACCGAGCTGGTTGGCATCGACCTGCCCATTGTCCAGGGCGGCATGATGTGGGTTGGCCGCGCGGAACTCGCCGCAGCGGTCTCCAACGCCGGCGGCCTCGGCATCATCACCGCGCTGACGCAGCCGTCGCCGGATGCCCTGCGCGCCGAGATCGCGCGCTGCCGCACGCTGACCGACAAGCCCTTCGGTGTGAACCTGACGATCCTGCCGTCGGTAAATCCGCCACCGTATGCGGAATACCGCAAGGCGATCATCGACAGCGGCATCAGGATCGTCGAGACCGCCGGCCACAATCCGCGCGAGCACGTCGAGGATTTCAAGGCGCACGGCATCATCGTCGTCCACAAGTGCACCGCGGTACGTCACGCGCTGTCCGCCGAACGCATGGGCGTCGATGCGATCTCGATCGACGGCTTCGAGTGCGCCGGCCATCCGGGTGAGGACGACATCCCCGGCCTGATCCTGATTCCCGCCGCCGCCGACAAGGTGAAGATCCCCATGCTCGCCTCCGGCGGCTTCGGCGATGGCCGCGGCCTCGTCGCTGCTTTGGCGCTGGGCGCCGACGGCATCAACATGGGCACGCGCTTCTGCGCAACGGTCGAAGCGCCGATCCATGACAAGGTCAAGCAGCTGATGGTCGACAGCGACGAACGCGCGACCAACCTGATCTTCCGCTCGCTGAAGAACACCGGCCGCGTCGGCAAGAACAGCGTGTCCGACAAGGTCGTCGAGATCCTCAGGCAGCCCGGTGCGAAATTCGACGACGTCGCCCACCTCGTGCGTGGTGCAGACGGTCGCGTCGCGCTGGAAACCGGCAACATCGACGCCGGCCTGATCTGGGCCGGCCAGGTGCAGGGCCTGATCCGCGATATCCCGACCGTGGCCGAACTGATGGCGCGCATCACGCGCGAGGCGAACGAGATCATCGAACGCCGTTTGCGCGGCTTCATCGTCGGCTCAGAAGCCGTAGCGGCCTGAGAAGGCCTAGCGCAAGCTTCTTGACTCCGACCGCTCCCAGAACTGCAGGTATGCTTCGGCAGACCGAAACAGATAGGTCATCGCCTCTTCACCGCCCGGTGTGCCACGCATGTCTGCGATGAAGTCCGGGTACAAGCCGTAGTGCGAGACACCGTCGACATTCAGGTCGAAGACGCGATCGCCGGTTCGCTGCCTGTCGAAAGTCACACGACCATCGTATGACTTGAACGGATAGACGAGCGGATTGCTCGTCGCATCCTCGCGCGGCGCAGCCTGTTCGTGCAGCCCGTTGATGTCGCAACCCAAGCCCGTCGCCAGGCCATCGGTGCTGCCATGTACTTCGCGATAGGCCGCTGCCAGCTGCCGAATGAAATCCACCGTCACCGGTGCAGGTTCGTCCGGCAGGTTCGAGACGATGCCGCCGACTTGGAGGATGCGCTTGGTATCGCGGGCGTCGCTGACAAAGCCCGTGTGCCCGGACAGCACTCCGACGCCGCGCTCTGCGGCGATGTCGAGAATGCGCTTGCGCGACAATGTGCCGCTGTGATCGGTTTCGATCATCATGCCGCGATCGATCATCGCATTGACGAAGTAATCGCCCAGTTCGGTCAGGCCGCGTGCGTTCTCGACGCAGCCGGTCAGTGGCGGTAGCGGCGGCGGCAGGCCGGTCGCCTGGGCCAGCACGAACTCGATGATCCCCCGTTGCTCCGACGGTGCTTCACCCGGCGGCGTGGCGTCCGCAGCTTCGCAGGGAATCGTGGCATAGGGATGGCCGGTCTCCAGAATGTTTCCACCCTGATACAGCAGGTTCAGGGCCGCTTCGTCCGTCAGCCGCGTGCCGCCGAGCGCGTTGTCGAACAGATGGATCGGGAAGATCGCGCGCAGGCCGAGCGCGTGCCACCGATCGAGTTCGGCGTCGATGTGTTCCCTCGTGCATTCGGGTTGATCGAGGAACTCGCCGCAGTCAAAGATCTTCTCGTTCTCGGCGCCGAGCACGACCGCCATCTTGCCGGACTCGATAACGCGGCGCGCTTCCGCCGGACTGTAGGCGATGCGGAAGAAGCCATTGCCGGGCCCACCCTCCTGTGCGTCGATGTAGTCCTGCAGGTCGATGACCAGCTGCCGCTGCAGTGCGATGCTGTCCATCTCATTGCAGTCGTTCTCCTTGAGCGGCCAGATCAAACAGATCACTTCGTTCGCAACGAGGTGATTCACCATGAAGCGCAATCCACCCATCCAGGCTCGCTTGAGCCACAGGTAGTACGTCTGGTGATGCGTATTGGAACCGTGTGCCGGCCAGTCCCTGAAGGTCGGCCAGCCCTTGGTCTCGTGCGGCGGCAGGAAATTGCGGGTCGGATTGACCACCGCATCGAGCACATCCAGGGTTCCGCTCGGGCCATGGTCAACCGCGCAGTCCTTCAGAGCCTCAGTGATACCGAACTTGTGGAATGGCCGACCGTACCCGAGCCGGCCACCGAGAGCTTCGCTCCCGCCCAGGTGCATGTGGGTCTCTGCGTAACCAAAGACAGTCCCGTCCGGGTTGGTGCCCTTGAACGGCGTGCCCACCGCATTGAGCTCGGCTTCCGGGTACGTGGCGCAGCCCTCATGCGGAATGAAATCGAAGACTGCCGTGCCGTCAGCAAGCGCAAGAGGATTCTGCGTCAGCGTGTTGGTAATGCGAAAGCCGTTTGCCACGTTGCCGCCCACTTCCTCAACGGTCCATTCGGCGCCATCGCTGGGGCTGTCGCTCGGCACGATGCTGCGATTGCCCGACAGTGCCGCTGCCAGAACCAGACCACCGTCCTGGACGCCACCGCCGAGATGATTGATACCGTCGGCAAGCGGTGTCAGTGGGTCGACGATGACCAGCAGATCGCCGACGCCAGAGGCCTGTTCGCCGAGCACGCTCGTAAGTTCGACAACCTGGTCAGCAAGGGGCTTCGCAGTGGACACGAAATCCATCCAGCGATCTCGTGAATCGTAGAAAGCGTAGCGTCCCAGCGCCGTAGCCTTGAAATGGAACGGCGTCGCCTCCCGGAGTCCCTCCGCGTCGGCCGAGAGGCCAACGCTGCCGGAAACCACGTATCGGTCGGCGCTGTGCGCTTTGATCGCGTAGCAGCCATTGGCCATCGCGTAACGGTTCTGGGGCAATCCCGCAGGAATCGGCAGCGATGTCGTGATGGCGGGGGCTTGACTGGAGTTGCCGGTGCCGGCTGGCGGGGAGCTGGTTCCGCATCCGCCCAGAACGAGAACGCCAAGCAGCATTGCGCATGCGCGAGTGGTCATACGATGGTTCACTGGCCCCGGGTGATTCCCTCGATGATAGGACGTTCAGCTCCAGCGCCGGTCGCTGCCGCGATAGTAAATTCATCCAGTAGCGCGGGCCTGGCACTGCTGGCAACGCAACTAGTTGGCCGATTGCTTCCTAACGGGATTGCGTTCGGTATGCGCATACGGAAGTCACATCACCCGGGCCGAACAGCCGAGTACGAATAGCTGCTTTTTTGGCTACGAGTTGCGACTTCCAAGGCCCGGCTTTGCGCTGACTGGAGCCTGGCTGACCGGAGGCTGTCAGATTCACCGGAAAGATCCGCGGATCCAGCCAGAACGTCTGCCTCAGGTCCCGGCGCCAGCCATGCACAGATGAGCGCCAATCACGGCTGCATCGCAGGCGTTGCCGATCCCCGAACGCGCCGATACAG
>JALYJV010000484.1 GCA_030775105.1 Pseudomonadota bacterium
GCGCAGGGCGGCATCCCGGCCGCCCTGCGCGTCCAGCACCCTTTTCGAGGGCTTACTTCTCTTCGGTGGTTCCAAGGGTCGTCTGCTTGCGGTCCGGCATCAGCACGGCGCGCAGTGCCAGCTCCAGCTCAGCCGCGATTTCCGGACGTTCCCTGAGGAAGATGCGGGCATTGTCCTTGCCCTGGCCAATCTTCTCGCCGTTGTAGGCGTACCAGGCTCCGGACTTCTCGACCAGCTTGTTGTCGACGCCGAGATCGATCAGCTCACCGAGCTTGGAAATGCCTTCGTTATAGAGAATCTCGAAGTGCGCTTCCTTGAACGGCGGGGCCATCTTGTTCTTGACAACCTTGACACGGGTTTCGTTGCCGATCACCTCATCGCCCTTCTTGATCGCACCGGTACGGCGGATATCGAGGCGCACCGAAGCGTAGAACTTGAGCGCATTGCCGCCCGTCGTGGTTTCCGGCGAGCCGTACATCACGCCGATCTTCATGCGGATCTGGTTGATGAACACGACCATGCACTTCGAGCGTGAGATGTTGCCGGTGAGCTTGCGCAGCGCCTGCGACATCAGGCGCGCCTGCACGCCGACGCTGGAATCGCCCATCTCGCCTTCGATTTCCGCCTTCGGCACCAGTGCCGCGACCGAGTCGATGACAACGATGTCGACACTGTTCGAGCGCACCAGCATGTCGCAGATTTCCAGCGCCTGTTCGCCGGTATCCGGCTGCGAGATCACGAGGTCTTCGACGCGGACGCCGAGCTTCTGCGCGTACTGCACGTCGAGCGCGTGCTCGGCGTCGATGAATGCGGCGACACCACCGGCCTTCTGGCATTCGGCAATCGCATGCAAGGTCAGCGTGGTTTTACCGGAAGATTCCGGACCGTAGATTTCGACGACGCGGCCACGCGGCAGGCCGCCGATGCCGAGCGCGGTATCGAGGGTCAGCGAGCCGGTGGAGATGGTCTCCACGTCACGCAGCTGCTCGCCCGGCGCCATCTTCATGATTGCGCCCTTGCCGAACTGCTTTTCAATCTGTGACAGCGCTGCTTCGAGCGCCTTCTTGCGATTCTCGTCCATGACGGGGGTTTTCCTTGTTATATCGATGCTGTTGGGTTTGAGAACTTCAGTATCCAGCAGCACAGGCTCAATAACTGAGCCATTGGAGCCATTGGAGCCATTGCGGCCGCTGCGGCGCGGCGCGATTGTCCCTGTTTCCGTTTGTTCCGTCATGGCTTGCTCCCTCTTTCTGTTGACGTTCAAGCCCAGACTGCGCGTGCAGCCGCGAGCAGGGCTTCGTGGTGATACATCGTGATGTACAGCGTCACGCCAAACATCGCGGTTCTGATGAAGGCTTCAGCCCAGCGCTCGGTGTTGGCGCCCACTTCAACAGCCGGCATCGCGGCGAGATCGATGGCCATCGAGCGCTGCGGACGGCGATGGGAGAAACGGCTTGCGGCGAAGGTCTGGCTCATATACTGTTCACCTGACGACTTGTTGAATGATAGGTACTTGTCGTTTGAACAGTAATCTAATCTTTTTACGGATGCAAGCCCCAATGTCCGACTTGACCGCCCGCCAGCTCGAAATCCTGCAGTTCATCCAGCTGCGGGTGCGTGACGACGGCTACCCGCCGTCGCAGCGCGATATCGCCGAGCAGTTCGGCTTCAGCCAGAACGCGGCGCGCGACCACCTGCTGGCGCTGGTCAAGAAGAACGAGATCGAGATTGCCCCCAATGGCGCGCGCTCGATCCGCCTGCTGAAGAGCGCCGAACCCGTCCCGGAAGGCCTGCCGCTGCTCGGTCGCATCGCCGCCGGCGCGCCGATCAGTGCACCGGAGAACGCCGAGCACTGGCTCAACATCGATCCCGCGCTGTTCCAGCCGCGCGCCGATTTCCTGCACCAGGTCGAGGGCGATTCGATGATCGATGTCGGCATTCAGTCCGGCGATCTGGTCGGCATCCATCGCCAGAGTGAAGCCGGCAACGGCCAGATCATCGCCGCCTGCCTGCTCGACCGCCGTACCGGTTACGAGGTCATCACCCTCAAGCGTTATTTCCGCAAGGGCAGCCAGATCAGCCTCAAGGCCGAGAACAGCAGCTACGAGCCGATCGTCATCGATCTGGCGCAGGTCGCAGAAGATCAGGAAGCGCCGGGTTTCCGCATCGCCGGAATCATGGGCGGCTTGCTGCGCAGCGGATCACCCCGTTAAGGGGCTGTCGACAGAACGCTTCGCCGCTCAGTCCCAAAGACTCAACTGGGGCGTTTGCGGTGGTGTCTGTGGCGTCGATGCCGCGGTGAGTGGCCAGTGCCCCAGCAGCTCATAGCGCACCGGTTTCAGATCCAGCCGGCTGCGCACCAACACGAATTCGTCGACCGACCACGCGATCGACTTGATCGAGGTGACCGGCAGTGCGAGCTTTGCGTCGCGCAATACCGTCAGGTGCGGCACGAAACGCATGCGCTCCGACGGCACGCCGGCGTGGGTCATCGTGTCGCGCAGGTGCTCGTACAGGGCTCGCAGCGCGGCCGGTGGTTCCCGCGTACCGAGCCACCAGGGAATCTGGCGGTTGTTTCGAAAGCTGCCCGCGTGATCCAGCGTCAGCTCGAACGGTGCGGCAGATACCTTTGCCGCAGCCTGACGCGCGGCAGATTCGGTTGCGGCCGCCACGTAGTCACCGAGAAACAGCAGCGTGATGTGGTAACGCTCAGCGGCGCTGAGGTGACCCGCCGGTTGCATTCGGAGCTTCAGGTCGCGCGCGGCCTCGGCACTGGCGGCGCGCACGGCCTCGTTCGGCCACAGTGCGAAGAACAACCGGTTCAGCTCAAGCGCCATGTCGCAGACGATCGAGCAGGATATCCAGCGCCGCGCGCACGGTCTGCGAACGCACGGATTCGCGGTCGCCATCAAAACGGAAGAGGCGTGCATTGGCCGCGCCATCACGCCGTGCGCTGGCGATCCAGACGGTGCCCACAGGCTTGTCCTTCGTCCCACCGGCAGGCCCTGCAATCCCGGTCACCGCAACCGACCAGTCCACCGGCGCAGTCACGAGTACGCCCTTGGCCATCGCCAGCGCGGCGGCCTCGCTGACCGCTCCATGCTCTGCGAGCAACATATTCGGAACACCGAGTGCAGCGGACTTCGCGCGATTGGAATAAGTGATGTACCCGGACTCGAACCAGGCCGACGATCCGGCGAGATCGGTCAGGGTCTTGGCGATGTAGCCCCCCGTGCAGGACTCGGCAACGGCCAGCCACTCGCCCCGCCCCAGCAATGCTTCGGCAATTTCGCTGACACGTTGCTTGATCATGGCTTGAAGATCTCCTCTGCCATGCGGTCGGCAATCTCGCCGGTGGGTCGCTTTTCTGCGGTAGCACGCTCGAAGATCCGCGTCAGCGTCGTACCGATCCGCTGCAGATGCGCTTCGACCAGCGCCCAGTCGTAGTTCAGACCCTCGTAGTGAATGTCGATGATGCCACCGGCATTGATGCAGTAGTCCGGCGCGTAGAGGATGTCACGCTGCATCAGCGCGCGCCCGTGCTCGGGGCGGGCCAGCTGATTGTTCGCCGCGCCGGCGACGATGACGGCCTGGATCTGGCCGATGCTGCTGTCGTTGAGAATCGCGCCGAGCGCGCAGGGCGCGAACACGTCGACGTCGAGTGTCGCAATCTCGTGCATTGCCACCGCAGTCGCGCCAAGTTCGCGCACACAGCGCTCGACCGCAGGCATGTGGATATCCGTCACCCACAACCGCGCGCCTGCATCGTGCAGCAGTTGGCACAGACGAAAGCCGACATTGCCGACGCCTTGCACCGCGACGCGCACGCCGCGCAGATCCTCGCGCTGCAGGCGGTAACGCACCGCCGCCTGGATGCCGATGAACACGCCGTAGGCCGTCGCCGGCGAAGGATCGCCGGTGCGCCCGGCAGCAACTGCGGCAGCATCGGCGAGACCACCGACATGGCGGGTGAACTCGGCGACATGGCGCATGTCGGCGACGCTGGTGCCGGAATCCTCGGCAATCACATACGCGCCATTGAGCCGTTCCACCGCACGACCGACCGCGCGCATCAGTTCCGGGGTCTTGTCCCTGCGCGGATCGCCGATGATCACGCTCTTGCCGCCGCCCTGCGGCAAGCCGGCCAGCGCGGCCTTGTAGGTCATGCCGCGCGACAGGCGCAGCACATCGGTCAGCGCCTCGTCCTCGCTCGCGTACGGCCACATTCGGCAGCCTCCCAGCCCCTTGCCGAGCGTGGTGTTGTGCACGGCAATGATCGCGCGCAGGCCGCTGCGTGCGTCGTGGCAGTGGCTGACGGTTTCGTGACCATCGAATTCCGGGTGCGTGAACAGCGTCATCTGCATGAATCCGTCTTTGCGAATGCGACAGGCTTTAATAGTCGACCCCGGAGCAAACGTCCAGCAGCCAGGGGCAAGCATGGGTATGCCACAGCTCGCTAGAATGCCGGTCCGCCCCTACCATCCACCAGGCCGCGCCATGTCCAGCTCCGATCCGATTGTCATCACTTCCATTGCCCGCACGCCCATGGGCGGCATGCTCGGCGTGCTGTCGCCGCTGACCAGCGCCCAGCTTGGCGCAGTCGCGATCAAGGCCGCGGTCGAACGCAGCGGTCTGGCCGCGGATGCCGTCGATGAAGTGATCATGGGCTGCTGCCTGCCTGCGGGCCAGGGCCAGGCGCCGGCGCGTCAGGCGATGCGCGGCGCCGGTCTGTCCGACGCCACGGCCGCGCTGACGATCAACAAGATGTGCGGCTCCGGCATGAAGGCGGCGATGCTCGCGAATGATCTGCTGCGCGCCGGCAGCAACACCGTGATGGTCGCTGGCGGCATGGAGAGCATGACCAATGCCCCGCATCTGCTGATGAAGGCGCGTGGCGGTTATCGCTACGGCCACGGCGAGCTGCTCGATCACATGGCGCTCGATGGCCTCGAAGACGCCTATGAGAAACGCACGCCGATGGGCGTGTTTGCCGAACGCACTGCCGCGCACTACGGCTTCACCCGTGAAGCGCAGGACGCGTTCGCAATCACGTCGCTGGAGCGCGCAAAACTCGCCAACGAGAATGGCAGCTTCGTGTTCGAGATCGCGCCGGTCGAACTGGCCGGCAAGGCCGGCACCGAGAAGATCGATCGCGACGAACAGCCGTTCAAGGCGCGCATCGACAAGATCCCGACGCTCAAGCCGGCATTCGTGAAGAACGGCACGATCACCGCGGCCAACGCCAGCTCGATCTCCGACGGCGCCGCGGCCATCGTGATGATGCCGCTGTCCGAAGCCAGCAGGCGCGGCGTCAAGCCGCTGGCCCGCGTCGTCGCCCATGCCAGCCACTCGCGCCTGCCGGCCGAGTTCACGATTGCGCCGGTCAGCGCGATCACCGACGTGCTCGCCAAGGCCGGCTGGAAATCCACCGATGTCGACTGCTGGGAGATCAACGAAGCCTTCGCGATCGTGACGATGGCAGCGATGAAGGAACACAAGCTGCCGCACGAGAAGGTCAACATCCACGGCGGTGCCTGCGCGCTCGGCCATCCGATCGGCGCGTCCGGCGCACGCATCCTCGCGACCCTGATCGGCGCGCTGCGTGCCACCGGCGGGCGCAAGGGCATCGGCAGCCTGTGCATCGGTGGCGGCGAAGCGGTTGCACTCGCGGTCGAAATGCTTTGATGACCATGCTGACGCGCAGCGCGGTGTTCGGCCTGAGCCTGGCGCTTGCCGCCTGTGGGAACGATGGCAGCGAGGGCCATTCGTCGGTGCCGGATCCGGCCACGCTCTGCGTCAGCAACAGCTGCGGCAGCAAGACCGTGCTGCTGACGATTCCGGATGCCGAGAATCTGATCTTCACGAACAGCGGACGCCTGTTCGTCTCCGGCGGCACCAACGTCTTCGAGATCAGCAAGGACAGCGCCGGCGCGTACCTTGCAACGGCTATCCTGGACGGAACGACCAACTTCACGGGTCTGGCGACCATCGGCAACGTGCTGTACGCCAATGCCTTCGACGGCCAGCTCTACGCCACCGAGCTGACCTCGCAACCGCAGCTGCGCGCGATCCACGACTATGGGCTGGCCGCGCCGAACGGCTTGGTCGCCGGGCCGGATGGCGAGCTGTATGCAACCAATGGTCCGCTCGCGACCAACGCCCTACCCGATCCACAGATCGTCCGCATCGATCTCGATCCGGATGACCCGTTCAAGGTGACGAACCAGACAACCTGGTTCACCGCCGGATTGCTCGGCCCGAACGGCATCCAGCGTCGCGGCCGCACGCTCTACGTCAGCAACACCGGACTCGGCGGCCTCGCCGAAATACGCACTGTCGAGATCAATACCGACGGCAGCGCTGGGGCCTCGGCGCAGCTGCTGAGCTTCATCGGCCTGCCGGACGATTTCAGCCTCGTCGACGATCACCTGCTCGTCGCCAACTTCCTCACCGGTGAGGTCATGCTGTACGACGGCAGCGGTCAGCGCCTGCAGAGCACTGCGCTGCTCGGTTTCAGTTTCCCGTCGATGGTGCGCACCGGCCAGCCACCGCTGTTTGCGAATACGGACATTCTCGTCACCGAGAAAGGCATCCTCGGCGACAACGTCACGCCGATCGGAAATGTCCTGTCGGTGTTCCGCGCAACGCAGTAGGGCGCAGCGCGGAACTCACTGCGCCGGAGTTGCCGGCGCTGTGTTGTCCCAGCCACCACCCAGCGCACGATAGAGATCGACCGTCGCCAGCTTGAGCGCGAGCTTCGCCTGCGCCTGCGCCTGCTCGGCCGCGAACAGATCGCGGTCGGCATTGATCACGTCGAAGTACGATGAGTAACCTGCGCGGTAACGCGCCTGCGCGATGTCTTCGGCGCGCCGCAGTGCAGCCACCTGCGCCTGCTGGGCCTTGAACACCTCGGCGTTCGCCGATTGCGCAATCAGGGCATCGGCCACTTCGCGGAACGCCGTTCGCACGGTCTTCTCGTACTGCAGCAGCGCCTCACGCTTGCGCGCCTGACTCAGATCGACCTGATACAGATTGCGATCAGCATTCAGCAACGGCTGCAGCAGGCCCACACCGATCGACCAGGTTTCCGCTGGCGCCGTCAGCAGTTCCGACACGTCCGTGCTCAGCGAGCCGAATGCACCGGTCAGCGACAGGCTCGGGAACAGCGCAGCCTTGGCCGCGCCGATCTTCGCATTTGCCGAAACCAGCGCCTGTTCCGCCTGCAGCACATCAGGCCGACGTTCAAGCAGACGCGACGGCAAGCCCGCGCCGGCGGCCACCGGTGCGGCACACTGCCCTGGATCGTTGGCCTGTGCCTGTCGCGCAAGCAACACACTCAGCGCGTTCTCGGTCTGCTGCCGCTGGCGAATGAGATCGTGCACGCTGACCTGTGCGGCTGCGAGCTGGGCCTCGGCGCTGGCCACATCGAGCCCACTGATCACCCCGCGCTGCGACTGTGCCTGGGTCAGCTTGAGGAAGGATTCACGCGCCTCGACGCTGCGCGCCGCCGCATCGCTGCGCTCACTCAGCGCGCACAGGCTGTAATAGGCACTGGCGACATTGGCAATCAGGCTGACGCGGACGGCGCGTTCGCCCTGCACGCTGCCGAGATAGTCGGCACGCGCAGCTTCGCCCAGGCGGCGCAGACGACCCCAGAAATCCAGTTCCCACGACAGGCTCACGTCGAGACTGCCATGCTCGCCGATGCGCGCCTGCCCCGGCGTGATCGCATATTCCGACGACTGCCCGCGACTCAGGGCACCGACGCCATTGATCTCCGGCAATTGCTGCACGCGCTGCGTACCCAGAACCGCTCGTGCCTGATCAACCCGGCTTGCCGCAATCTGCATATCGAGATTGGCCTGCAGCGCCGTATCGATCAGCGCCTGCAATGCTGGCTCGGCATAGACCGCGCGCCAGTCGGCGTCACCGAGGGCGTTGCGATCCGAATTGGTCTGCCCGCGATACAGCGCCGGCACGTCCTGGGTCGGACGTTCGTAATCAGGACCGAGCGCGCAGGCCGACAGCAGCAGCGCGGCAAGGCCCAGACCGATTTCGTTCAGGCGCGCAATCATCGCGACATCTCCGTTGCCGCAGCGTGGCGTCCATTACGACGCTGATCCCAACGCTCCGCTGCACCGGCGACCATCACGTAGAACGCCGGCACGAGAAAGATGCCGATGACCGTCGCCGCGAACATGCCCCAGACGACGACCGTGCCCAGCACCTGCCGCGCCGCCGCGCCGGCACCGGTCGCAATCATCATCGGCACCGCACCGAGGATGAACGCGAACGAGGTCATCAGGATCGGCCGCAGACGCAGGCGCGCGCCCTCGACCGCGGCATCGATCAGCGAGCGTCCGCGCTCGTGCTCGATCTTGGCGAACTCGACGATCAGGATCGCGTTCTTTGCCGCGAGGCCGATCAGCATGACCAGACCGATCTGCGCATAGACATCGTTGTTCATGCCGCGCGTTGCCAGCGCCGCGAAGGCGCCGAAGATCGCGAACGGAATCGCCAGGATCACCGCGAACGGCACCGACCAGCTCTCGTACAGCGCGGCCAGCACCAGGAACACGAACAGCATCGCAGCAGCGAAGATGTAAGGCGCCTGACCCGCCGACTTCTTCTCCTGATAGGTCACGCCGGCCCACTCGAAGCCGAGACCCGCCGGCAGATCGGCACCGATCTTCTCCATCGCCGCCGCCGCCTCGCTGCTGCTGTAGCCGGGCGCAGCCGAACCGAGAATCGTGATCGCACGGAACACGTTGAAGCGCTCGATGTAGTCCGGCATCGCCTTGGTATGAATCGTCACCAGCGTCGACAGCGGCACCATCTCGCCATTCGCCGAGCGCACGTACAGCTGATTCACTGCTTCCGGCGTCGCGCGTGACGCCGCTTCGGCCTGCGCAGTGACGGAAGGTCCGGCCGTACAGATTGAAGTCGTTGATGTAGCTGCCGCCGAAATAGGTCTGCAGCGAACCGAAGATGTCCGACAGCGGAATGCCGAGCGTTTTCGCGCGCTCACGATCGATGACATATTCGATCTGCGGCGTATCCGGGTTGAACTGGGTAAAGACGCGCGCCAGTTCGGGCTGGTTCTGCGCACGAGCGACGACATCGCGCATTGCGTCGATCAGCTTCTGCATGTCCGTACTGCCGCGCGCTTCGAGCACGAACTCGAAGCCGCCCGCCGAACCGATGCCCGGAATCGAGGCCGGATTGATCAGAACGAAGTTTGCCTCCTGCAGCTTGGCGGTTTCGTCGCCGAGTTGCTTGATCACCTGCTGCGCGTTGAGCGCCCGCTCATTCCAGGGCTTGAGCACGATGAACACCGTTGCGGTAGCCGGAGAAGCAACGCCGCTGAGCAGCGAGAAGCCGCTGATGCCGATCGTGCTTTCGATCTCGGGCATCTGCGCCGTGATCCTGCGCAGCTGATCGAGCACCGCCTCGGTGCGCTGCAAGGAAGCGCCGGCCGGCAAGGTCACCGCCGTCAGCAGGTAGCCCTGGTCCTCCTCCGGGACGAAGCCGCCCGGTCGCTGCGCCACCATCCATACCGTCGCCAGGCCCACCGCGATGAACACGACGACGCCAATCGCCGTACGCCGTATGCCGTGTCGCACCGATTCCGTATAGCGTTCGGTGAAGCGCTTGAACACGCGGTTGAATGCGCCGAAGAACAGGCCGAGCGGACCTCTCCAATGCGACTGCGCCGTCGGTCGCAACAGGATCGCGCACAGCGCCGGCGTGAAGGTCAAGGCGATCAGCGCCGAGATCAGCACGGATACGGACAGCGTCAACGCGAATTGCCGGTACAGCTCACCGGTCAGGCCGGGCAGGAAAGCGACCGGCACAAACACCGAGGTCAGCACCAGCGCAATCGCGATCACCGGCCCTGAGACATCCTTCATCGCCGCCTGGGTCGCCTCACGCGGCGCAAGGCCATGCGTATCCATCTTCTCGGTCACGGCTTCGACGACGACGATCGCGTCGTCAACGACCAGACCGATCGCCAGCACCAGCGCAAACAGGGTCAGCGTGTTGATCGTGAAGCCGAAGGCAATGAATGCGGTGAACGCACCGATCAGTGCGATCGGCACGGTCAGCATCGGGATCAAAGTGGCGCGCCAGCTCTCGAGAAACAGGAAGACCACGAGCAGGACCAGCACGCCGGCTTCGAAAAGGGTCTTGATCACTTCGCGCAGCGATTCGGAGACGAAGAAGGTCGTGTCGAACGGCACCGAGTAGGTGATGCCCTCGGGGAAGCTGTTCGACAGCTCCTCCATCGTCTTGCGCACGCCCTTCGCGACATCGAGGGCGTTCGCGTCGGCCGACTGATAGATGCCGATGTTCGCGACCGGCTCGCCATTGAGTCGGCTCGAACGCGTGTAGTCGGTCGCCGCCAGCTCGACGCGCGCGATGTCGGCGAGCTTGACCAGCGAACCGTCGTCGCCGACGCGCACGACGACATTCTCGTATTCGGGCGGGCTGCTGAGGCGTCCGCGCACGCTGACCGCATACTGCTTCTGCTGTCCGGGTGGCGCCGGTTCTGCGCCGATGGTGCCGGCTGGGGCGACCACGTTCTGCTCCTGCAGCACGCGTGCAATGTCCTGCGTCGTCACACCGAGACGTGCCATCTTTTCCGGATCAAGCCAGATGCGCATGCCGTAGTCGCGCGCACCGAACACCGTGACCTGACCGACGCCGGGAATGCGCGCAAGCGCGTCGTAGATATTGAGACTCGAGTAGTTCGACAGGAACAGATAGTCGTAACGTGGATCCGTTGCGCGCACCGAAACGAACAGCAGCGGAGACGGCTGGCGCTTGATCACGGTCACGCCCTGCCGCGTGACTTCCTCTGGCAGGCTGCGCTGTGCGATCGCCACGCGATTCTGCACTTCGACGGCAGCGAGATCCTGGTTGGTGCCGACCTCGAAAGTGATCGACAACGTGTACGAGCCGTCGTTGCCGCTCTTGCTGCTCATGTAGAGCATGTTCGGCGCGCCGTTGACCTGCTGCTCGATCGGCGCGGCGACCGACTGCTCGACGGTGGTGGCGTCGGCACCCGGAAAGCGCGCCGAGACGACGATCGACGGCGGCGTGATCTGCGGATAGCGTGCGATCGGCAACTGGGTCAGCGCAATCGCGCCGGCCAGCGTGATCAGAATTGCGAGGACCGACGCGAAGATCGGGCGGGCGATGAAGAAGTTGCTCACGGCGCCGGCGCTCCTTCCGGAACCGGTTTCGCTGCGGCTTGTGGCTGTACCGGTGTCCCCGGCTTGAGACGCTGAATGCCCTCGACGATGACGACATCACCTGCCTGCAGCCCTTCTTCAACCAGCCAGTCGGGACCAATGCGCGCGCCCATGCGCAGGTCACGGCTCTGCGCGTGCTGTTCGGCGTCGACGATCCACACCGAGGTCTTGCCCTGAAGTTCCTGCACCGCACGCTGTGGCACCAGCAGGGCGTTGTCGAGCTTGTCGACGGCGACGACGACACGGGCGAACTGACCCGAGCGCAGCTTGCCGTCCGGATTGGAGACCACCAGGCGTAGCGGCAGCGTGCCGGTCAGCTTGTCGACGGCCGCATCGATGAAGTTCAGGCGCGCCGGCTGCGCATACGTCGAACCATCGGCGAGCAGGATCTTGAAGGTGTCGTCGTCCTGATAGTGACCCGCTGGCTCCACGCCAAAGCGGTCCTGGACTTCCAGCATGCGGCGTTCACTGATGCTGAAGTTCACATACATCTGTGCGGTGTCGTAGACCGTCGTCAGCAGCGACTGGTAGGCGGTCACGAGCGCGCCGACGCGAAACTGTGCGCGACCGACGCGACCATCGATTGGCGCCGTCACGGTCGTGTAGTCGAGATTGAGCTGGGCCGATTTCACCGCCGCGCGTTCAGCTTCCACAGCGGCGCGGCTCGCACTGACGCGCGCGCTGACCGCATCGAGCTCCTGCTGGCTCACTGCGTCGAGTTCAGACAGCGGTTGCACACGCGCCAGATCGCGTTCTGCCTGCTGCTGCGCCGATTCGGCCTCGGCGAGTGCTGCGCGCGCCTGTTCGAGCGCAACCACATAGGGCTGACGGTCAATCACGAACAGTACCTGGCCGCGCATGACCTCCTGACCTTCGACAGCGACCTGCTTTTCCAGCAGGCCGCTGACGCGCGCACGGATCTCGACGATGTTCGAGGCATCGACCTCGGCGACGTACTCGGCAGTGACCGTCGCCGCGCGCGGCTCGATCCTGACTGTCGTCACCGCGGCCGGCTGCACCGGCGGCGGCTCGGCCTTGGAGCAGGCGCTGAGCAGCAGCAAACCCAGCAGCGCGGAAGAGAACAGACAGGCCGAACGGTAGAAGGGGGCAGACATGCTGAGGCGCTCCGGCAGCGGGCGTTGCATACAGGGGGAAGTGAATGTTAGCCTGCTAACTATTAGTGCGCAAGGTATAGTTTCCCGATGACTGCTTCCCTCACCGCCAGCTGCCCCGAACAGACCTTTGGACACCTGGTGCGCGACGTCTCGACCCTGTGGCGCGAGATCGTCGACCGCCGGCTTGAGCCACTGGGGCTGTCGGCAGCGCGCTGGCAGCCATTGGTCCTGCTGTACCGCGCCAACGAACCCATGACACAGACCGTGCTCGCCGCCGCACTGGGTATCGAAGCCCCCAGCCTGGTCCGCCTGCTCGACCGCCTGAGCCGTGACGGCTGGGTGGAGCGCAAGCACTGCCCGGACGACCGCCGCGCCTACCACATCGTCCTGACCGCGAAAGCCCACGGCGCCTGCGCCGAAATCGAGGACGTCCTCGCCACGACCCGACACGAGATTCTCAGCGTGCTGAAGAAACCGGAAATGAGCGCCTGTGTCTACGCCCTTCAGCGCGTTCGCGATCAGGCCCTGCAGCTGCGCCATGACGGCCAGCCGCCTGCCGAGAGTCCCTTGAACGCCGTGCTGAGACGCCCGCGCCCGGGCAAGCGTTGATCGCAACGCGCGCAGCGCGTGAATCTTTGACAGGATGATCGGACCACCGACGAGGACTCGCATGAATCCTCTCCCGCTGCACCGCATGCCCTGGCTGCTGGTTCTGCTGCCGATTCTGGCGGTGCACCTCAGCTACGCGCTCGCCGCCAGCAACGCTGATGTGCCGTGGTGCAATCCCTACATCGATGGGTGCACATCGATCAGCCGCGCGGCACGCAACGGCACAGCGAACATCGTGTTCAAGTCTCTGATGCTGCCTTATGCAGCCCTGTTGGCCGTGTTCTGGAAGCAGTTATCCGCGTGGCTGCTGGCCCAGCGCCCCGATGCGAACAGGCGCTGCTGCAGCGTGCGAATCCTTGGCATCACCGCAGCGGTGTTCCTTGCCATCTATGCCGTTTTTCTCGGGATCGACGGAGAGTTCTACCAATGGATGCGCCGCTACGGCATCACGGTTTTCTTCGGATTTTCGGTACTCGCACAGATGCTCACACTGGCCTTGTTGACTCCGTTGGCTGACCTTGGGTCCAGGCTCCGCAACAGCATGCTGTGCTTTTCCGCGCTGTTGCTGGTACTGGGCCTGCTCAGCCTGCCCTTGAAGCACTTTTCGGCCGACGCAAAAGCCGCCATGAACGCACTTGAATGGACCTACGCCGGGTTGATGACGCTGTTCTATGCGCTGATAGGAATGACTTTTCGCGTCAATGGGTTAAACATACCGCAGCGCTAAAAATCAGCGTTCTTCAGGATATCCCTCTTTTCGGAGCGAATTTGGAGTAAATTTCTGCTCCATAAGGTCTGTTCAAGATAAGCATAAAGAAGGGAAGGGAAGGGAAAGAGAACATGGCACTCCAGAAGAAAAACCCCGTCAGAAAAAAGGCGGCAGCACGCACAACCCGGTCCGGACGCAAGTTCGGCACCCGCAGCGTGCCGCGCGAGACCCGCATGGAAGAAATGCTGCAGGTCGCAGCAAGGGTGTTTGCTGCGCGTGGATATCACGGTACGTCAATGGACGACATCGCCAGCCAGGCAGATATCAGCAAACCGCTCCTGTATCGCTACTTCGGTTCCAAGGATGGACTGTATATCGCATTGATCGAACGCGCCGGCGAGCACTTGCTTGCCGGCATGGGCTTGATCTCACATGAAGGCGATCCGCTGGCGCGCGTCGAGCGTAGCGTCAACGCGATCCTCACCTTTATCGATCGCTATCGCGACTTCTGGCGCGTGCTGTTCAACGAAGGCCTGATCGCTTCAACGCCGGTTGCCGAGCACGTCATGAAGCTGCGCGATCGCATGATTGCGAACTCCAACCGGACCTTTGCCCAGATTGTCGGCGACCCCAGTGAAGCCGGTTGCCGCGAGGTCGAGCCGCTGACCTATGCGCTTTACGGAGCCGGCGAATCGATCGCCCGCTGGTGGCTGGCTCATCCGGAAACGCCGGTTGCAACGCTGCGCCAGCTGATGCTCGGCATGCTGATCCCGGCGCTGACCACCCTGCGCAACAGGCAATCGTCGAGTCCGGCAGCGGCAAGCAGTCCCCGACGGGCGCCCCAGTCATGTTCGCCGTCTGCATCTTCGATCACCGCATCTGCGGACAGCTGATCTCGGGATTGCCAGCTCCGTGCTGCGCCCCTCCGTCCGAAGTTGGATACCACGACCGTTGATAGCGCATAGAGAGGCAGAGTGACGGCCCACCGACTGACACCGGGCGAAGTCCTGTTTCGCGAAGGCGACGCGGGCGATCACGCCTATCTGATCGAATCCGGGGTCGTCGAGGTCTACGTCGAGCGCCCATCAGCCACGCACATCATCGGCCACCTCGGAACCAACGACCTGGTTGGTGAAATGGCCTTGATCAGCTACGGCGCGCGCAGTGCCAGTGTCCGCGCCATTGCCCCTACGGTTCTGCGTGTTGTGACCCAGGAATCGCTGAAGGAGCAGCTGAATGACACCCCACCGCTGGTGCGTCACCTGCTGCGGGTGATGCTCAAGCGCAGTCGCCATGTCCTGGCCAGCCTCGACGGTGCCGACACCATGATGTCCGAGGAGCCGCGGCAAGGCATGCTCGGAACGGATGCCAACGAGGCTTCTGATCAGGACATCGCCGTCAATCGCCTGCGCATCCAGCAGTCCGTACGCGAGGCCATGCAGCGCAATGAACTGGAGCTGTTCTACCAGCCCATCGTCAGGGTCGCTGCCGAAACGCAGGTGGCCGGCTTCGAAGCGCTGGTCCGCTGGCGTCGCGAAGGCACGCTGGTGCCGCCCGGTGAGTTCATCTGGGTCATTGAAGACTCGAATCTGATTCTCGAGTTCGGCCGCTGGGCAATCCGCGAAGCGGCCGCTGCACTGTCGCAGATGCAGGATCAGGTCAGGCAACTCGACGCCGGACGACCGTTGCCGTTCTGCTCGGTCAATCTGTCGGTACGCCAGTTCGGCGATCCAGAACTTTTCCCGGCAATCCGTGACGCGCTGACCGCCAACGGTCTGCAGGCAACGCACCTGCATCTGGAGATCACCGAGTCCGCAGTCCTCCACGACCTCAACGCTGCCCTGACCCTGCTCAACCGCTGCCGCGATCTGGGCTGCAAGCTCGTCGTCGATGATTTCGGCACCGGCTACAGCTCCCTGTCCTATCTGCACCGCCTGCCAGTCGCAGCACTCAAACTAGATCGATCCTTCATCCAGGACTCTGCGACCAGCGAACGTGGCCTGCCGATCATCCGCGCCATCGCGCGCCTCGCCGAAGACCTCGGCATGTATGTGATCGCCGAAGGCATAGAAACACCGGGACAGGCGATGCTCTGTCGGGATGTCGGTCTGGCGTATGCCCAGGGTTATCTGTTCGGTCACGCCACGCCGCTGAGCAAGGCGCTGGAACGTTTGCGTACGCCTTCGATCCCGACCTTCTGACGTTGTCACCGAGGCCAATGGCCGGGCGGCGGTGATCGCTTAGGGTGGAGCCCCGCCCGCTCGCCACATCGCGATCCATGCTCGAGTTCTTCCGCGTGCTGTACGTGCTCGCCACCTGGCGTCTGCTGCGCGGCAAGGCTGGCCTGTTCGATACCACGCGGATCTACCTGCGGGTATTGCCCGGTGAGATCGACTTCAACCTCCACATGAACAACGGCCGCTATTTCTCGGCGGCGGACATCGGCCGTCTCGACTGGGGCATGCGTACCAATCTCTGGCGCAAGGCCTTCACGCGTGGCTGGCGCTCGGTCGCCGGGGATTCCAATGCCCGCTTCAGTCGCTCGCTGCAACCATTCCGTCGCTACGCGCTCGATACGCGCCTGCTTGGCTGGAACGAAAAATGGTTCTTCTGCGAACACCGCTTCATCCGCAAGGAACAGGTCTACGCCACTGTGCTGGTGCGCTATGTGTTCCTCAGCAAGCGCGGCAGCGTACCGCCGCACAAGGTTCTGCAGATGACCGGTTATGACAGCGTCTCGCCGGCCCTGCCCGACTACATGCAGCGCTGGCACGAAGCGCAGGAAGCGCTGACAGCGACGCTGCGTGCCGAACGCGCGGCGGCGCTGTCTCTCTGAGCGGTGTGCGAGTCTCTCGATACACCGCGCTGGCGCGCGGCACTCGAGACGACCGGAGAGAAGTTAATCCCTGAGGATCCAACATAACTCCGTTCGTCTCGAGTGCCGGCGAAGCCGGTGTATCGAGAGATCCGCGCGAACAGCGACGCCGTCTGCCTAGACCGAACGTGGCGCAAAAACTGGTGCACGCTTTTCTGCGTTCGCTTTGACCGCTTCACGGTGATTGCGTCCGCGCAGCAGCTTGAGCTGCAACGCACTCTCGATGCGGAATGCCTTGCGCTCCGACGTGGTCCAGCTCTGACGGAACAATGCCTTGGTCAGTACGACTGAATCCGGTGAGCGCGTGCAGATCTCGCGTGCCAGCGCCTGCGCGGTCGCCAGTGGATCGGCACTGACTTCGGTGACCAGACCCAGTTCGGCGGCACGTGTGCCGCTGAAGCGCTCGCCGGTCATCGTCAGGCGCATCGCCTGATCCATAGGCAGCAGCTCGCGCAGGCTGACGCTGCCGCTCATGTCGGGGATCAGCCCCCACTTGGCTTCCATGATCGAGAGGTCGGCATCCGGCGCTGCTATCCTCATATCGGCGGCCAGCGCGATCTGCAGCCCGCCGCCATAGCAGACAC
>JALYJV010000485.1 GCA_030775105.1 Pseudomonadota bacterium
GTCCTGCAGCGGCTTGGTGATGAAACGATAGATCTGACCCTGGTTGATCAGGTCGATCGCGGTGCCGGCGTCCGCGCGGTTGGTCAGGATCACCGAAACCAGCTCCGGATGATGCTGCTTGAGCGTGCTGATCAGGTTCAGGACCGGATTGTCCTGGACCATCGTGTCCGAAATCACGACGCCGATATGCTGGTTTTCCAGCAGGTCGACAGCTTCGTCCATGTTGGTGGCGCCAACGACCCGGAAATCCGGCCCGAGAATGGCCTGGATCTGCGGCGGTACCTTGACATCGTCGTCCAGCACCAGCACTCCGGGGCCGCTGCCCTTGGCGACGGAAGCTGTCTCTTCTTCCGGGGCCGAAGCGGCGGCAGCACTGTTGCGCGCGGCGGTAACGGCGCGGGCCACCGTCGCAGTCAGCTCTTCGTTTGACCACGGCTTGTTGACGAAGCGGAAGATCTCGCCTTCATTGATCGAGCCGATGATCGCGTTCAGATCCGAATAGCCGGTGAGCAGGATGCGCATCGCATTCGGATTGAGCTCGCGCGCAGTGCGCAGCATCTCGATCCCTGTCATGCCTGGCATGCGCTGATCGCTGACGATCACGTCAACGGCGTTGTTCCTGAGGAAATCCAGGGCCTTCGCGCCACTGTCAGCGATATGAACTTCATAGTGGCTGCGGAACAGCATCCGCATCGTGGTCAGGACGCGTGGCTCGTCGTCGACAAACAGCACTCGTGCTTTGATGTTCTCAGTCATGCCTCTTACTCCATCAGTCTTATGCGCTGGCCTCGGCCGCCGCAGGGGCGGGCGCGGCTGTGTCTATAGTTGTCGCTTTCTGTCGCACCGGCAACACGATTCTGAATTCAGTCCCCTTGCCCGGGCTTGAGCGTACCGTGATTGTGCCCCCGTGGTCCTCAATAATACGGAAAACGATCGATAATCCCAGTCCGGTGCCCTGACCGATCGGCTTGGTTGTATAGAAGGGCTCGAAGATGCGGGCGCGCACGTCTTCCGGCATGCCGCTGCCGGTGTCGAGAATGCGGATCGAGACCTGATCGCCCTCCATGGCCGTATGGACATAGATTTTCCCGACATCGGGGATGGCCTGCGCGGCGTTGGTGAACAGGTTGAGGAACACCTGGTTCAGCTGTGACGGCGAACACTGGATCTTGGGCAGGGTGGCGTAGGCCTTGACGACTTCAACGCGGTGCTTGAAATGGCTGCTGCAGATCTTCAGTGCGGAGTCGAGCCCGTCGTTGACGTTGAATAGCTCCTCCCGCGAACGGTCGACGCGCGAGAAATCCTTGAGGCTGGCGACCAGTTCGGCAATCTGGGCAAGGCCGTGATCAGAATCGCCGAGCAGGCCGTCGAGCTCGCCAGCCAGTTCGTCTGCATTGAGCGATTCGGCCAGGCGGTGGGCGTTGGTCAGGGACTCGGCAACCTCCTCGTCCGTCGCCGAGTCGCTGGTCATCAGGCGCAGCGCCTGGGACTGGGCCGTGACCAGGCCGCGAATCTCGACCAGCGATTCGCGAACGATCGCCGCGTTGCTGCGTGCGTAGCCCAGTGGCGTATTGATCTCGTGCGCGACGCCGGCAACCAGCTGGCCGAGCGAGGCCATCTTTTCGGACTGCACCAGCTGTGCCTGCGACGAACGCAGGTCCTTGATCGCCTGGCTGAGATCCTGCGTGCGCGTTTCGACCTGCGCTTCAAGATTTTCATTGGCGTGCGAGAGGTCGGCGTTGGCGGCGTCGAGCTCGCGGTAGCTGCGGCGCAAGCGAATGCCGAGCCGGGCCACGCGGATGCCGAGCCAAGCGAGGATCAGCAACAGGATGGCAGCATAACCGGACAACAGTAGCTGGTACTGGTTGGCCACTGCGACCTGGTCGCCATGCCACTCCATGTAGGCCTGCTCGACCGCTTTGAGCTGCGGTGCCGTTGGCTTGGCGAGGAAGTCGGTGACGCGGCTCACCATTTCCTTCTTGTCGGCAATGACGTCATTGCTGCGCGAGCGCACGCTGCGCAGGGCTTCCTGCACCGGGTCCGGCTGCTGTGCCAGGGTCTCGCTGATCTGTGTCAGCAGCGACTGGATCCTGGCTTCGTTGGTCGGCGCCTGCACGACCGCGAACGTCGTGATCTCGTTCTTAAGCTGACCGAGAGGCGCGCGCAGCGCCTCGGCATCGGCCGCAGAGAGGGTCTTCAGTAGCGACTCTGTGACGACGGGCACGGCATCCAGGCCAGCAATCAGGCGCTGGTTGACCAGGGTGCTGCGCGCTTCGAAGTCGAATGCCAGTTCGAACTTGCCTTCGATCGTGTCCAGAAACTCGGACAGTGCAGTGTCGATCTTGGGCGTGATGCCCCGCAACGAGGCATCACCCTGTTCAAGCGCGTCGAGGGTGACATCGAGATTGGCAGTATTCGAGGCGCGAACGTCCGAGATGCTGGACATCGTGTTGACACCAACCTGGGTGATCGCACGATTGAGGCCGACGTCGAGGGCGTCAATGACCCGCATATTCGACAAGCGCTGCTGGTGCAACGTGTTGTCCACGGACCGAGCCTTGCTCGCCAGAAACCCGAGCATGCCGATGGCTGCCATTGCCAGCAGCGCCGCCAGTACCGGCAGCAACTTACGCCATTTCATGAATAACCCCCGTTACTCGCGTCGCACCCGCATCAACAGCCCCCAGTAACCCGACGGATCGTGTGCCCGCCTTCTCGAGGTGTCTACGCTGCATCGCACCACGGCGCTGCGCACATAGTCTGTTACAGCTCAGTCCCGAACGGTAACTTCCGGCGCAGGCCCCAGCGTCATCTGTTTGCAGTAGACCCTCGCCCAAACGGGGGATTCGTGGCCGGCCCGCCTGCGGTCAACTTCGTGTATTCCCACTGAACAGATGGCTAGAAAATGTCGACTGACCTGTCCACCCGCCTGCAAGCCCTCGAAGATACCGAAGCGATTCGCCAGCTCAAGGCGCGATACCTGTTCAGCTGTGACCGCAAGGACGCCGTCATCATGCGTAGCTGTTTCGTCGATGGCAAGCTTGAGATCGACTACGGTGTGGTTGGTCGGTTCGACACTGCCGATGCGCTGGTCAAGCTATTCGTTGAGGTGGGCTGTCATGACTACATGGTCGAAATGCATCATGGAGTCAATCCGCAGATCGATCGCGTGTCCGCTGATCTGGCGCGCGGGACCTGGGGCCTGCATTACTTCCTGATCAACACGCGCGACCGCACGCTGACCCAGCTCGGCGGCTACTACGAAGACGAGTACGCGCGAACGGCGAGCGGCTGGAAGATCAGCAAGACCAAATTTGTTGCCACCTCGACGCTGGTGCTCGATGTCAACTCGGACGCTGCCAAGGCCTTGTTCGCCGGGCGCGCACCGCCTGCCGGCTGACAGAAGTCAGACGGGCCACCACAGCGCACGGAGTTGTAAAGGCGGTTTGGTAAGATGGGGCTATCCGTTGATCCCCAAACTTTACGAGCATTCATGTCGCCATCTTCGCATAAGCCGCTCACCCCGGTGTCCACGCTGATTTTTTCTTCACGCTGGCTGCAGTTGCCGCTGTACGTGGGCCTGATCTTCGCGCAAGTGGTCTACGTGATCCTCTTCGTCAAGGAGCTGTGGCATCTGGTTGCCGCCGCTTTCACGCTGTCCGAGCAGCAGATCATGCTGATCGTGCTCGCATTGATCGACGTCGTCATGATCTCCAACCTGCTGGTGATGGTCATCGTCGGCGGCTATGAGACCTTTGTTTCGCGACTGGGATTGCAAGGTCACCCGGACCAGCCGGAATGGCTGTCACACGTCAATGCCTCGGTGCTCAAGGTCAAGCTGGCGATGGCCATCATCGGCATCTCGTCAATCCACCTGCTCAAGACATTCATCGAAGCCGGATCGCTGGGGGCCTTGCCGGTCTGCGCGACCGTTGCCGCGGGGGTGCGTTGCACAACGACGACCGAAGTTGGTGTGATGTGGCAGACCATCATCCACATGGCATTCATCGTCTCGGCAATCGGCATTGCCTGGACGGATCAGTTGATGCAGTCCGGCATGTCGCGCGGCAAGCATGAACCGGGACACTGACCGGAGCCCGCGAAGCGGTGCAGAAGGGGCGCGAACCAATCCATCGCTGAAGCTGTCCAATGCCAGCTGTTCGAGTGGAATGAACGTAAGCTATTGATTTGTATGCAAGCCGCTGGGTAATACCACCGGCAATTCATGCTGCGTGCAGTAAAAAGAGCCGAACCTGACGCAGTTGGCGTATGCTAGCGCGCCTTATTCCACACCCTAGGAGTCGAGTTATGAAGCTGATTTCCACGACCGTTGCTGCCCTGCTGGCCTCTTCGCTGTTGCTGGTTGCCTGCAAGAAGGAAGAAGCTGCTGCGCCGGCGGTTGAAGCGCCGGCTGTCGAAGCCCCGGCTGCTGTTGAAGCCGCTCCGATTGAAGCCGCTCCGGTTGAAGCTGCCCCGGGCGATGCCGTTCCGGCTGATGGCGCTGTTGCCGAGCCGACTGCCGAGCCGACCGCTGACCCGGCTGCTTCGGCTCAGTAAGCTTCAAGCTTCAGAA
>JALYJV010000486.1 GCA_030775105.1 Pseudomonadota bacterium
GCAACCACGTGCGCCGGGTGGGTCTCGCTTCCGAGTGCATCCAGGCCAATCAGGTCACCTGGGAGGTAGAACGCCCGAACGCGCTCATTGCCGTCCTCGTCCACGGTGAAGCTTTTCAGGCAGCCTGCGCGCACCGAGTAAATCGCTTCAACCTTGCTGCCGGCAGTCAGGAGTGACTTGCCCGCTTGAGCCAATGACGTCTGGCCTTCAACGGCGCAGCTCCATGCGGCCAACTCGGCACCGGCGGACTCCCCGACAATGCAGGATCCGTTAGCTGGGCAGGCGGCGCAGTTGAACTGGCGGGTCTGAAGCGTCGGATTGATGGTGTCGTAGGGCATGGCACATACCTCGTTTGAACGTGAGGTCATGCTGATCCCATACAAGGCTAGGGAAAATTCGCGATTTCCCGCATCGGCTTGTGGAAACTACGTAGAAGCCCTGTCACTCCTCGGTCTGGAGCTACCGCTTGTCGGCGACGGACGTCCCCGCCTGTTCGGTACGGAGAGACAGAACGACCTGCACCAGTTGCGCCAGAGAACGTACACCAAGTTTCTGGAGCAGTCGGGCGCGATGCACTTCCACGGTGCGCTCGCTGATATCGAGTTCCTGCGCGACGACCTTGTTCGCCTTGCCGTCCGCAATTCTCTGCGCGACTTCTTGCTCACGTGCAGTGAGCTCGGCCCAGCGACGAGCCAGCTCTTCATGCTTGCGCAGCAGCTCGCGCTCATGTCTGTCAATCTCCAGGGCCTTGTGTACGCGCCGAATCAGTTCCTCATCGTTGAATGGTTTCTGCAGGAAGTCCACCGCGCCGGCACGCATGGCTTCGACGGCCATAGGGACATCTCCATGACCGGTGATGAAGATGATGGGCAGCGTCAAGTGGCGCCGGATCATCTCCTGCTGCAACTCAAGGCCACTCATCCTGGGCATGCGAACGTCGAGAATCAGGCACCCGGCCTGCTCGGATCGATAGCCCTCAAGGAACGCCCGAGGATCGCGGAACAGCCTGGTGGTCATGCCGACCGAGCGCAGCAGCATCGCGATGCTGTCCGCAACCGCTTCCTCGTCATCGACAATAAATACCGTTGTGGCGACCGAGCTACTCATCAGACCTCCCAGTCCAGAGACGGCAGCGTGAGTACAAAAGTGGTTCCGCCAGACTTGCCGGGGCTGTAGATCAATGTTCCACCGTGAGCGCTGACGATGGATTTACAGATCGACAGCCCCAGGCCGATGCCCATCGCTTTGGTGGTCACGAAGGGCTCGAAAAGATGCTCGACAACTTTGGGGTCCATGCCGCCCCCGCTGTCGGAGACCCTCAGCTCGACACTCCCGTCTGCAGCATGGCTGGTCACTTCGATTACATCGCCAACAGCGTTCTCACGCATTGCTTCAAAGCCATTGCGAATCAGATTGATCAGGACCTGTTGAATCTGGATTCCGTCAACCATGACCTTTGGCAGCCTCGGAGCGAGTGTCAGCACCAGTCGGAAGCTGCTTTGTCGCAGCTCGAAGTCGGTCAGGCGCGAAACTTCCTTTACCAGTGCGTTCAGATCCAGCGGCTCGCGCGCCTCCTCTTTTCGCCTGACAAGATTGCGCAGGCCGCGGATCACCTGCCCTGCGCGTTCAGATTGCTGGCTGATTTTTTCTAGCGTTCCTGCCAGTTCCGCTGGACGCGCCTGCCCGGACTCGAGCAGGCGGCGACAGGCACTCGCGTAGTTGGTGATTGCGGTCAGTGGCTGGTTCACTTCATGCGCGATGCCGCTGACCATCTCGCCGAGGGTTCCGATCCGGGCGACATGCGCAAGACGTGCACGTAAGTCCTCGGTCTCGTGAACGGACCGGATGCGATCCGAGATGTCGCGCAGGATACCGACGAAGCCGCGCTCGCCATCGCTGCGAAACTCGCCGACCGACAGATCAATCGGGAAAGTACTGCCGTCCTTTCTCTGCGCGACCACTTCGCGACCGATGCCAATGATGCGTTGTTCCCCAGTGCCGATATAGCGATCGAGATAACCGTCATGAGCCGTGTGATAGGGCTCCGGCATGAGCATCGAGACGTTTCGCCCCACAACTTCACTTTCGTCGTAGCCGAAGATGCGCACCGCGGCAGGATTGAAGCGGGTGACTATCCCGCGTTCACTAATCAACACCATGGCGTCAACTGCTGCATCCAACAGGGCATTCAGTCGGCTGTCCGCCGCGCTGCGATGAGGCGCGAGTCCTGCTTGTGGGGTAGCCATGCTGGATAGTCTAACCCCAGCCACCTATGCTCGGTAAAGCGATACCAACAGGGCAGCTCGAAGCAGTGGCTGAGCTCTCAGGCCGCGCACTGCCGGCACCTCGTGGCCAGCGGGGACTCGCGCAGCTCTTCGATACCGATGCGCATGCCACATGCGTCGCAGATTGGATGCAGCCCTGCGTCAAGGCGATGCAGGACTGCATCGGGCGCGACCTCACCGGTGTCGCGTGTGGCCGCAATGTAAGCAGCGTTGCCAAGCTGTCGACCGCGCGCCATCACGTGCAACGCATGAAGCACACTTTGGATCTCTTTCAACTCACTCATGGATTTCATCATGCCTCGTCTCCATCAATGGAACGGCCACTCTGCGCGTCCCACCAGGTGAGTGCATTGACTCAGGTCAGGAAAGGACTTCTCTGCGTGTTGATCTGTATCAATGCAGTGCTGCGTGAGCCATTCAACAATTCTGCATGTCTGGTTTCCCGAGCCTCCCATGTCTATCGACAGCAAATCCCCGCGCAAACGTGTACTCATTATCCAAGGGCACCCTGATTCGTCTCAAAGCCATTTCTGCCACGCATTGGCGGATGCTTACAGCAGCGGTGCGGACGTTGCTGGGCACGAGGTGCGTCGCATAGACATCGCGCGACTGGACTTTCGCCTGCTTGGCAGTAAAGACGAATGGGAAAACGGGGCCGTGCCGCCCTCCCTCGCTGAGCCGCAACGAGCGATCGCGTGGGCTGACCACATCGTCATCTTCTTTCCGCTGTGGCTGGGCTCGATGCCGGCTCTGGTCAAGGGATTCTTCGAGCAGACGCTGCGCCCAGGATTTGCATTCGAGAAGGGCGCCTCGGGGAAGAGGTGGGCCACGGGTCTCAGCGGGAAGACGGCCCGCGTCGTGGTCACGATGGGAATGCCGGCGCTGCTCTTCCGCTTGTACTTCTGCTCCCATGGAGTTCGCAGCTTCGAGCGCAACGTGCTGGAGTTCTGCGGTATCCGTCCTGTCCTGACCAGCATGATCGGCATGGTTGAAGCGCATGCCGGTGCGCGTCGGCGCAAATGGCTGAAGGTGATGTGGGCTCACGGTGAACGGGCGCGTTGAGGGGCGATTGACGCAAGTCAATGCACCTCACGCTGGTGATGAATAGGATCAAGCGATGAACACATCCGGCCCTGCACCAGCATCGGCAACCGCCAGCACGGAGGACGTACTGGTGCGCATGCGCGACGTTCATTTCGGATTTTGCAGCCGAACAATACTTGATGGCGTTGATGTCGACATTGTTCGTGGGAAGGTCACCGCAATCATGGGCCCCAGCGGTTGCGGCAAGACCACCGTTCTGCGCCTAATCGGAGGGCAGCATTCTCCGCAGGCTGGAACGGTAGAAGTCGACGGCATCGACGTACATCACCTGGGCCGCAAGCAGCTGTTCGAGCTGCGCAAGCGCATGGGAATGATGTTTCAGAACGGCGCCTTGCTGACAGATCTGACCAGTGCGGAAAACGTCGCGTATACACTTCGGGAGCACTCAGGGCTTCCGGAGCGGATGATTCGCGACATCGTGTTGATGAAGCTCCAGGCCGTGGGCTTGCGGGGCGCAGCGGATATCTATCCCGAGCACTTGTTGATCGGCCACGCTCCAGAGGCGCTCGCCAATTTTGCCGACCGCGCCGGAGCGGATCTGCTGGTGATGGGATCGAGGCAGCGGAAAAGCCTTGATCGCGCGATTCTGGGATCGACCACCGAGGAAACCCTGACCAGGGCGCGCTGCGATGTGCTGGTCATCCCCTGCGGCAGCACGGTTCAGTAGACGCCAGGGCGCGCTGAGGTCCGGAACGACGGACAGCTACCGTGTAGCGTCAAGTTTGCACCGTTTGACTGGCGGTCCGGTCGGGAAACAATCCCTGTGTCATGTTGGCCCGGTGTGAGACCCGGGAACTCCGCAATACGCGGTGACCCTGTTTACACCGGCAGGACTTCCACACCAATGACGACACAACCCAGCAAGCTGTCCGAAGAGGTATATCGGGCGGTTGTGGAAGGCTCGCCGATCGCGAAGATCCTGATTGACCGCACCGGCACGATCGTTCTCGCCAATCCGCAGTCGGAGAAGCTTTTCGGCTACGAGCGCAACGACCTGCTTGGCAAACCCATCGAGCTGCTCGTACCGATGGGCGCCCGCCACCGTCACCCGCATCTGCGCGACGGCTATTTCCAAGAGCCGAAACCGCGGTTCATGGGCGTAGGTCGCGATCTGTCCGGGACCCGCAAGGATGGAACCGAGTTTCCGGTCGAGATCGGTCTCAATCCGATCCGCACCGGCGATGGCGACTTCGTGCTCGCCGCAGTCTCCGACATCACCGAGCGCAAGCGCCAGGAGGAGAAATTCAGGGCGGTGGTCGAAGCGGCACCGACCGCGATGATCATGATCGACGACACCGGCAGCATCGTCCTGACCAATGCGCAGGTCGAAAAGATGTTCGGCTACCAGCGCGAGGAACTGCTGGGAAAGAAGGTGGATTTGCTCGTCCCGGACAACATGCGGGGCAGCCATCCGAAGATGCGCGATAGCTTCTTTTCCGATCCCCGCCCGCGGCAGATGGGCGCCGGCCGAGACCTCAACGGCCGGCGCAAGGACGGCTCGCTGATTCCGGTCGAGATCGGTCTCAATCCGATCGTGACCGCCGAGGGGCGCTTTGCGATCGCGGCCATCGCCGACATCTCCGAGCGTAAGCGGGCGGAAGAGCAGCTGCGAGCCTCGTCTTACGCACGCTCGTTGATCGAGGCATCGCTGGATCCACTGGTCACCATCAGCGCCGAGGGCAAGATCACGGACGTCAACGAAGGCTCGATCAAGGTGATCGGCCTGCCGCGCGAGCATCTGGTCGCAACCGATTTCTCCGACTACTTCACCGAGCCCGAAAAGGCGCGCGCCGGCTACCAGCAAGTGTTCCTGAAGGGATCGGTCACCGACTATCCGCTGACGATCCGCCACCGCAATGGCCATCTCACGGATGTCCTCTACAACGCGTCCCTGTACAAGGACGCAGAGGGCAAGGTGCTGGGCGTCTTCGCCGCGGCGCGCGACGTCAGCGCGCAAAAGAAGGCCGAGGCGGAAGTCGCCGAACAGCGCAACAAGGAGCTCGAACGCCTGGCCGATTTGGAGCGCTTCCAGAAACTCACGATCGGCCGTGAACTGAAGATGATCGAATTGAAGAAGGAGATCGAGGAACTCAGGAAACAGGTGTCCGGCGGGGGCGCCGTCACGTGAGCCTTGCCGAGCACATGGGCTCCGGAACCGACCTCGGTCCGACTGCCTATGTCCGCGCCGTGCTGAACATCATGGAAGACTTCGCCGCGGAGAAGACCCAGCTGCAGGATTCGCAGAAGGCATTCCATAACATCTTCGAGGATTTCGGCAGCGAACGGGCGCGTCTTGAAACGACCCAGCGTGCAGTGCTGAACATCCTCGAGGATCTGGCCACTGAGAAAGCGCGTCTGGAGGAAACCCAGCAGGCGGTCGTGCGCTCGGAACAGGCCGTCCGCGTATCCCTCAAGGAGAAGAATCTTCTGCTGGGCGAGATCCATCATCGGGTCAAGAACAACCTGCAGATCGTGCAGAGCCTGCTCGACATGCAAGCCAACACCATGACCGACGCGGTCGCCGCCGCAGCGCTGCGCGACAGCCAGAATCGCATCCAGTCCATGGCGCTGATCCACCAGACCCTGTACCAGTCGCGCGACTTCGCAAAGGTCGACCTCGGTCAGTTCCTCGAAACCCTGATGCTGCACCTGCAGCAGTCATACGGTCGCCGCGACATCACCCTGCACAGCCAGGCGGCCAGCGTCCGCATCGCCATCGATCGCGCGATCCCCTGCGGCCTGATCATCAATGAACTGGTCACCAATGCACTCAAGCACGCCTTTCCCGACGGCCGCAGCGGGACCATCTCGGTCGAGATCGGCCTGCTCAACGAAGCCGATCTGGAAGTGGCCGTCAGCGACACCGGCGTCGGTATCCCCGAGGCGCTGGACATC
>JALYJV010000487.1 GCA_030775105.1 Pseudomonadota bacterium
CCTGAGCCATTGCGATTTCGACTTTGCGATCGGCCATGTACACGCGGTGGGCGCCAAGGGCCGCATCCCGGGGCGACGGCTCTTCCGCGACGCGAACTGCGGTCTCGGCTTCCTGAAGCGCGACCGGCGCACGATTGGAAAGGCTAGGGTCAGCCTGCAGCCGGCTCAGCTTGGCGCGGACCGCTGCGGCCCCGTCCGGGCTGACGGGGGTGGTGGCACAGCCCGCGAGCGTCAAGGTCACGGCCGCTGCCACGGTGAGGACGGTCGCATACTTGGCATGATTGCGGAACAATGTATTCATCGCGGTTCTCCTGCACGCTGCATTTCTTCGCTCAAGGCGTCAGCCCCGCGCTCCAATTCCTTGTTGACTGCCGCGGCCTTGGCCATTGCCGTCCTCGCGGAGGCGAGCTCCGCCTGCACCCGCGATTCCTGTGCGAATCGTTCGGCCAGGACCATGTTTTCCTCTCGGACGGCGCTGTCAGCCGATGCGAGTTTCTCGCGCGCCTCGCCGAGCTCGGCGCCAGCAAACTGGCCGGCTTCCGCCTTCTCGGCATTTGAGATCGCAACCTTGGCCGCATCCAGGGCCGAGTCCGGCGCCGGTGGCGCAGACGCGCAGGCGGCGAAGAGCATGAGCACGCCCACCATGGCGGCCGCGACGAGCGGACGCAGACTGCGGTTCGCGCTAGATATTGTGTTCATTTGGTTATCTACCTTCGTTTGGTCGCTGCTCACCAGATCATGGGCTGCGGCAGCCCATGATCCTAGAGAGCAAATTACATTCAGGTCGTCAGCTTGTTACGGCCCCTCAGGAGCTTGACTAACGCCAGCAGGATCACTGCTCCGATCAGCGATACGAGCAGTCCGGAAAGGCTGAAGTCGCCCTGATTGATGGTCGACGATCCGAACAGCCCACTCAGCAACCACCCGCCGAGAACGGCCCCGACAATGCCGACCACCACGTTGAGAATGACCCCTTGGCGGTCGTTTGTTCCCATGAGCATGCTCGCTGCCCAGCCAATCAAGCCGCCAACCAAGAGCCAGATAATGAAGTTCATGTGCCTATCCTTTGTAACGATCTGACGCGAACGTTACGCGCGGCTCGCAATGGCGTCTGTTCGTTGACGCACCCATTGCGCGCCTGTGATGCCACGGGCGAGCTGCATGGCTGCGAGCGGGACCATCGCTCCCAGCATTGACACGAGCAAACCGGAAAGACTGAATTCGCCCGGACTAAAAGGCGACGACTCGAGGAGTCCGCTCAGGAGCCATCCACCAAGCATGACACCCGCAATTCCGACTGCGACATTCAGAATGGTTTCTAGCCGCCCGTGCCTGCCCGCGAGCAGGCTTGCTCCCCAGCCGAGCATTCCGCCGACCAGCAGCCAGGTGATGAAATTCATGAACCCGCCCCTTCATGTGAATTGTCGCCGAGGCTACTCGCGGCTTTAGGTACTGTCTGTACGGTGACGCACCGTGCGCGCGAATGCGGACTTGGGGACGTGACTCGTCAATCGAGCCAATGTGCGGTACCGCACCGACTCCAGGCGACGCACGAAATAGCTTGGCATCGGCTGTCGTCACGGGAGTCATCAATGAGCCTAGGCACAATTCTGCTGATACTGTTAGTTCTCGCCCTGATCGGCGTCATTCCTGTCTGGCCGCACAGCAGAGGGTGGGGTTATGCGCCGGGCGGAATCGTCGGAGTGGTGCTCGTCATCCTGCTCATCCTGTTCTTGACGGGCAGACTTTAGGGATTCGAAATGGCCAGGGCTTGCCGCCTTTGCCAGATGCGCTGGATGACCGACTGCCGGGCTTTCAGGCGGCAGAAGATCGCGTAACTCCAGTCGCTGTGAGCGCGTCACGAGAGTTATGTTCGATGGCATACACAGCCAATCTCAACTATAATGTGCCTTGAACTCGGGCGAGAGGAACCGGCTCCAGACGATTGCATTTAGTCGGATGGAAGCATTCGGGAGTCCGATGGAAGTAAGTCCCGATACGCCTCGACAGAATCACCTGCTCGGCGCATTGCCCGCGGAAGAGTGGGACCGTCTGCGCCCGAAAATGGAACTGAGGGCGATGCCGCTCGGCCACGTCCTGTACGAGTCCGGCGACACGATGCGGCACGTCTATTTCCCGACGACGTCGATCATTTCCCTGCTGTACGTGATGGAAGACGGCTCGTCGGCCGAGATCGCCATCGTCGGCAACGAGGGAATCGTCGGGATTTCACTTTTCATGGGTGGGGAGACGACCCCGAGCCGCGCGATCGTGCAAAGCGCCGGGCACGCCTACAGCGTGTCGGGTCAGAATCTGAAGGATGAATTCTTCCGGGCCGGGCCGGTGCAGCAGCTGCTGCTGCGCTACACGCAGGCCTTGATCACGCAGATGTCCCAGACGGCCGTGTGCAATCGGCATCATTCGGTGGAGCAGCAGCTATGCCGCTGGCTGCTGATGAGTCTCGACCGCCTGCCCTCGAACGAATTGACCATGACCCAGGAGTTGATTGCCAACATGCTGGGCGTGCGGCGCGAGGGTGTCACGGAATCTGCCGGCAAACTGCAAAAACTCGGATTGATTCACTACAACCGCGGTCATATTATCGTGATCAACCGCCCGGCCCTGGAAGAGCACTCTTGCGAGTGCTACGCGGTCGTCAAGAAGGAATTCGACCGCTTGCTGCCCTGGAGCAGGGCGAAACCTGGCAACTGAGCTTCCGCTCCTTTGTGCGGTGACGTACCGACGCGGTCAACGGCTGGCCCCAACATCGCAGCGAACTAACAATTTTAAGCGGGGGTCCGCCAGTTGAAGGGTCCATTGATATCGCTGTTTGTCGTTCTCGCGGTGCTGGCCGGCTGCCCGGAGACCCCGACCGAGACCGTAGCTGACGTTGCCCAGGCACGCGAGTATGCGGTGAGTGCCGACGCTGCGCCCGAAAAGGATCCGCTGACGAACTGACCGACACAGGTCAGCCTTGCCAGGATGTCCCCGGCCATGCGGCCGGGGACAGTGGTTGGTGGAGGCGG
>JALYJV010000488.1 GCA_030775105.1 Pseudomonadota bacterium
ACCCGGCACCTCGCGCAGCTGCAGCCACATGGCGCCGCGCATCTCGCTGAGGTGAGTCACATCCTCGGCCACGCGTTCCGCAGCCAGCGCAAACGCCGCGCCCATGCCGACGATCTGGTGCGTCGCCAACGTACCCGAGCGCATCCCCTGCTCATGGCCGCCGCCGTGCGCCTGTGGCGCGAGGCGCGCGCGGGGGCGCTTACGCACGAACAGCGCACCGATTCCCTTGGGCCCGTAGCACTTGTGCGCCGAGAACGAGACCAGGTCAATCGGTACCTCGGCCAGATTGATTGCGAGCTTGCCCGCGGCCTGCACAGCATCAACGTGCAACAACACACCGCGCTCACGCAGGAGCGGCGCGAGCTCGACGACCGGATTGATGACGCCAGTTTCGTTGTTGACCCACATCAGCGACACCAGCACCGTTTCCGGACGCAGCGCCGCCAACACCTGCTCCACCGCGATGCGACCGTCGACACCTGGCGTCAGCCAGGCCACTGCAACACCGTTGGATTCAAGATGGCGGCAGGTGTCGATGACCGACTTGTGTTCGATGCGGCTGGTGACCAGATGCGCGCCGCTGCGGCCGCGAAACTCGAGCGCGCCCTTGATGGCCAGATTGGTCGCCTCGGTCGCGCCCGAGGTCCAGATGATTTCTTCGGCCTGAGCGCCGATCAGTCCGGCAACCTGTGCGCGCGCAGCCTCGACCGCGACCCGGGCACGGCGGCCCCAGGCATGGTCCGACGACGGATTGCCGAAACCTTCGCTGTCATCCAGCCATTCGAGCATCGCCGCGCGCGCCTCCGCTGCGAGCGGCGTCGATGCGGCGTAGTCCAGATAGATCATCGGGTCCGACATCCCTGCTTTCATCGCGTCGTCAAAGCCGACAAGGCAACAAGAAATCTGTCGATCTCATCTGCTGTATTTGACTGACCGAGGCTGACGCGAATCGCACCGAACGCCACATCGCGCGGTACGCCCATCGCCAGCAGCACATGGCTCGGCTGGCCCTTGCCGCTGGCGCAGGCAGAGCCGCTGGACACGGCGAAGCCCTTGCGATCGAGCTGCATCAGCAGGGCTTCGCCTTCATAGCCAGGCACGCAGAACTGCACCGTGTTCGGCAGGCGTTCCATGCCCGCGCCGAAGATGCGCACACCCGGCAGCTGATGCAGGCCGCGCTCCAACCGCTCGCGCAGCTCGGCGGCCTGGGCTGCGCGCTCGGCCAGCTTCTCGGCTGCCAGTTCCGCCGCTGCGCCAAAGCCGACGATCGCGGCGACATTCTCAGTGCCCCCGCGCATGCCGCGCTCCTGCGGCCCGCCGTGATGCAGCGTGCCCAGATCGACCTCACGCCGCCGCACCAGCGCGCCGGCGCCCTTGGGCCCATAGAGCTTGTGACTGGAAAGGCTCATCAGGTCTGCACCAGTGTCGGCAAAGTTCAGTGCAATCTTGCCCAGTGCCTGTACCGCATCGACATGGAACACCGCGCCCCGGGCACGCACCATCTCTGCCGCACGCGCCACGTCCTGCAGCACACCGGTTTCATTGTTGACGCGCATCAGAGAGGCCAGGCGCACGGGCCCACGTGCGAGCTTCCGCTCGAATGCGCTCCAGTCGACGATGCCGCCGGCATCGACCGCCACCGGCTCCACCACCCAGCCGGTCGCACTCAGCGACTCGGCGGCCTCCATCACCGCCGGGTGCTCGGTCGCACCGTAGAGCACCCGCGTCGGCTTCAGTCCTGCGGTGCTGCCCTTGATCGCGAGGTTGTTCGATTCGGTGCCGCCGGAGGTCCAGACGATTTCACCCGGCTGGCAGCCAACGGCCTGTGCGAGCTGGTCGCGCGCGCGCTCGACCGCATCGCGCGCAGCACGACCCTGCCGATGCAAGGACGAGGCGTTGGCGTAGGGGCCGGTCAGGTACGGCATCATCGCTTCGAGCACCCGCGGGTCCAGCGGGGTCGTGGCATTGTTGTCGAAGTAAACCGCCATCTAAAGTTTCGACGCCGCCTCTTTGCAGAAGTCCGGCATCTCCAATTTGTTCAACTCCAGCTCGGGCATGCGGCTGTCGAGCTCACGCACGATCTTGCACATGCGCACCAGCTGCTCATCCTGCTTCTGGATGTGCTCAAGCATCCTGGCAATGGCATTGGCCACCGGATCGGACATGCCGTCGTCAGTGATGCCGTAAGCGTGGAACTCCGTCTTGCGCCCGGCATCCGCGCCGACAATGCGCGCCGGAATGCCCACTGCCGTCGACCCCGGCGGGACTTCGCGCACGACCACGGCGTTGCTGCCGATGTTGGCGCCGTCACCCACCGTAAATGGACCAAGCACCTTGGCGCCGGCACCGACGACGACGTTGTTGCCCAGGGTCGGATGGCGTTTGGCCCCGCGCGTCAAAGAGGTGCCACCCAGGGTCACACCCTGGTAGATCGTGCAGTCATCGCCGACTTCGGCGGTCTCGCCGATGACGACGCCAGTGCCGTGATCGATGAACACTCGACGGCCGAGCCTGGCTCCGGGGTGGATTTCAATTGCAGTCAGCCAGCGCGCCAGGTGCGAGTTGTAGCGCGCCAGCCAGCGGAAACCCTGCACCCACAGCCAATGCGAAACGCGATGGCCCCAGATCGCATGCAGGCCCGGATAGCAGGTGACGACTTCCCACCACGATTGCGCGGCAGGGTCACGCTCGCGGATCGAGCGGATGTCTTCACGGATGCGGGCGAACATGGTTCGGGCTACGGATAAGGGAGGGAGACGGGATTTTAGACCTGTATGGCCCGGTGCGTGGCCGGACAACTACTCCAAGGGCGTGCGCCGGTTCTTCGGCTTCTCCAGGGACGTCAGGATTCCGCGCAGGATGCCGAGTTCGTTGCGGTCCGGCGCGGCTCGGTTATAGAACGTGCGCAGGCGGCGCATCAGCTTGCGCGGGTTGGCCGGGTCGAGAAAGCCGGTAGAGCGCAGGATGCGCTCGAGATGTTCGTAGTAGCGCTCCATCTCCGCTGCCTCTGGTGGCGCGTACCAGGGATGCTGCTTCTTGGTCGCGACCGCGGTGTCGTCCGGAACGGCGCCGCGGCGCAGCTCGTAGGCAATGATCTGCACCGCCTGCGACAGGTTCAGCGAGCTGAATTTGGGGTTGGCCGGGATCAGCGTCGTGGCGTGGCACAGGTCGACCTGCTCGTTGGTCAGGCCGGTGCGCTCGCAACCGAAGACGAAAGCGACGGTAGAGCCCGATCCGGCGAGGCTCAGCGCACGAGCGGCAGCCTGTGGAGGGCGCAGCGGTTCGTCGCCCAAGTTGCGCGGCCGCGCCGACAACGCAACAACCCAGCCGCAATCCGCCACGGCTTCTTCAAGTCTGCCGACCTCGCGCGCGGCATCCAGCACTTCGCCGGCATGGGTCGCCGTTGCCCGTGCCTGCGGGTGCGGATAGCGGTCAGGCGCGACCAGGACCAGATCGCGCAAACCCATCGTCAGCATCGCCCGCGCAGCCGAGCCGATATTGCCCGGATGCTGGGTGGCGACGAGCACGATGCGGATGTGCAGCAGCGGGTCGGCGACGGTTTGCGGGCGCTCGGCCTCTGGTTCAGGAGCCGGTTGGTGGGGAAGATCGGAAGTCATGCGTGATATTCTATGTCTTCTGTCGCACCGCTCCTTTCCCCTACCTACCGAATCGGCCTGCCATGCACCCGCTGGTCAACATTGCTGTCATGGCCGCCCGTGCGGCTGGCAACTCCATCATGCGCAACTTTGACCGGGCTGATCAGCTGCAGGTCGAGCGCAAGAGCCGTAACGATTTCGTCACCCAGGTCGATCGCGGCGCGGAGGCGGAGATCATCCGCACGATCCGCAAGAACTACCCAGATCACGCGATCCTGGCCGAGGAAAGCGGTGAATCCGAGGGCGCGTCCGGTGGTGGTGGCAGCAACGAAGTCACCTGGATCATCGACCCGCTCGATGGCACGACCAATTTTCTCCATCGGCTGCCGCACTTCGCGGTATCGATCGGCATCCAGGTCAAGGGTCGCCTCGAACACGGCGTCATCTATGCGCCCTGCACCCAGGACCTGTACTGCGCGTCGCGCGGCGCCGGGGCCGTGCTCAACAACCGCCGCATTCGCGTCAGTGGCTGCAAGGAACTGAACTCGGCGCTGATCGGCACCGGCGTGCCGCTGCGCGAAGAGCACCTCGACCGCTATCTGCCGATGCTGCGCAATGTCGCCGCCGAAACCGCTGGCGTGCGCCGCGCCGGCGCGGCTTCACTCGACCTCGCCTATGTGGCCGCGGGCCGTCTCGAAGCGTACTGGGAACTGAATCTGCAGCCTTGGGACATCGCCGCCGGAATTGTGCTGGTTCAGGAAGCCGGTGGTGTCGTGCGCGAACTCGATGGCGGCACGGATGTGCTGAGCACCGGCAATATCGTCGCCAGCAATATCCAGCTCGTTGACGCCGTACATGAGCTGTTGCCGCGTCGTCACACTGAAGCCTGAGCGGCCCCCGCAACGAACAGCCGATCGAGATGGCGCAAACGATCCTGATTACCGGTGGGGCCGGCTTCATCGGTTCGGCACTGATCCGTCATCTGCTGCGTGACACCGACGCACGCATCGTCAATGTCGACAAGCTGACCTACGCGGCCAGCCCTGAAGCACTCGAGGATGCTGCGACCAACGCGACTTACAGTGGGCGCTATGAGTTTGTCACTCAGGATATCTGCGATCCGACCGGCCTCGCCGCAGTATTCGCGAATTTCCAGCCGGATGGCCTGATCCACCTGGCCGCGGAATCGCACGTTGATCGCTCGATCGACGGCCCCGGCGAATTCATCCAGACCAACATCGTCGGCACCTTCCGTCTGCTCGATGCGGCGCTGGCGTACTGGCAAGGCCTGAGCGGCGAACGGCGTGAGCATTTCCGCTTTCATCACGTATCGACCGACGAGGTCTACGGCACGCTCGGCACGGAGGGCCTGTTCACCGAGCAGACCGCGTATGCACCGAATTCGCCGTACTCGGCGAGCAAGGCCAGCTCGGATCATCTCGTCCGCGCCTGGCATCACACCTACAAGCTGCCGGTGGTCATCACCAACTGCTCGAACAACTACGGGCCGTATCAGTTTCCCGAGAAACTGATCCCGCTGATGATCCTCAATGCGATCGAAGGCCAGCCACTGCCGGTCTACGGCAAGGGCGAAAACATTCGCGACTGGCTGTACGTCGAAGATCATGCGCGGGCGCTGCAGACGGTCTACGAGCGCGGCGTGATCGGTGAGCAGTACAACATCGGCGGCCACAACGAGATGCGCAACATCGAGCTCGTCGAACAACTCTGCGCGCTGCTGGACGAACTGCTGCCGGACTCGTCACACAAGCCGCATCGCCAGCTGATCCGCTTCGTCGAGGATCGCAAGGGCCACGATCTGCGCTATGCGATCGATGCCGGGAAGATCCAGCGCGAACTCGGCTGGACGCCGCGCGAGACCTTCGCCAGCGGCATCCGCAAGACTGTAGAGTGGTACCTGAAGAATCTGGACTGGTGTCGTAGCGTCCAATTGCGCAGCGGCGATACCCGCCAACGCCTGGGCCTGGGGAAAAACTCATGAGGAATGCCCTCACCCCATCACCCGCATCCGCGGGTGATCCTCCCCTCTCCCGCTGCGCGGGCGAGGGACAGTGGCCTCGCTTCGCGAGAAACGTATGAAAGGCATCATCCTCGCTGGCGGTTCCGGCACCCGGCTCTACCCGGTCACACAGGCCGTGTCGAAGCAGCTGCTGCCGGTCTACGACAAACCGATGATCTATCACCCGTTGACGACGCTGATGCTTGCCGGCATCCGCGACATCCTGGTGATCTCGACGCCGTCCGACACGCCGCGCTTCCACGCCCTGCTCGGCAACGGCGCGCAGTGGGGCCTGAACCTGAGCTATGCCGTGCAAGCCAGCCCCGACGGCCTCGCGCAAGCGTTCCTGATTGGCGAGGACTTCATCGCCAGCGACGCCTGTGCGCTGGTTCTGGGCGACAACCTGTTCTACGGTCATGACCTCGCCCCGGCACTCAAGCGCGCAGCGAGCAGCCGCAGCGGTGCAACGGTATTCGCCTATCCGGTCAACGATCCCGAACGCTACGGGGTCGTCGAGTTCGACCAGGGCGGTCACGCGGTGTCGATCGAAGAAAAACCGCAGCATCCGAAATCGCGCTATGCGATCACCGGCCTGTACTTCTACGACGCCCAGGTCGTCGCCCGCGCCAAGCAGGTCAGGCCTTCTGCACGCGGCGAGCTGGAAATCACCGATCTCAATCAGGGCTATCTCGCCGACGGCGCTCTGCGTGTCGAGAAGCTCGGTCGCGGCATGGCCTGGCTCGACACCGGCACGCATGATTCGCTGCTCGAAGCCGGCACCTTCATACAAACCCTCGAAAAACGTCAGGGCCTGAAGATCGCCTGTCCCGAGGAAGTCGCCTATCGCGAAGGCTTCATCGACGCAGCGCAACTGCGCACACTCGCTGCGCCGCTGATGAAAAGCGGCTACGGCGCATACCTGATGCGGGTCGTCGACGAGCAGATTTTCTAGGGCCGTCATGCGCGCAATACCGACAGCACTACCGGATGTCCTGATTCTCGAGCCGAACGTCTTCGGCGATGACCGTGGCTTCTTCGCCGAGACCTGGAACGCGAAGGAATTCGCCACACTGACGAACTGTACCGACGCAATGGTGCAGGACAATCATTCGCGCTCCATACAAGGCGTGCTGCGCGGACTGCATTACCAGCTGATGCCGATGGCGCAGGGCAAACTGGTGCGCGCGGTCGTCGGTGAAATCTACGATGTTGCGGTCGACATCCGGCGCGGATCAAAGACTTTCGGTCGCTGGGTCGGTGTGCTGCTGTCGGCCGACAACAAGCGTCAGCTGTGGGTGCCGCCGGGTTTTGCCCATGGCTTCTACGTGACATCCGACGTCGCCGAAGTCGTCTACAAGGTCAACGCGTACTACTCGCCGGAGCATGATCGCGGCATACGCTGGAATGATCCGGCGATCGGCATCGACTGGCCTCTGGCCAATCAGATGGAGCCGCTGCTCTCCGGCAAGGACCGCATCACACCGATGCTGGCGCAGGCGGACACGTTCGCATGAGCACGGTTCTTGTCACCGGTGCCAATGGCCAGCTTGGCCTGGAATTGAAGGCAACGCTGCCGGCGGGGATCGAGTTTTACGGGGTTGATCTGCCGCTGCTCGACATCACCGATGCGGGTGCGGTACTCAAGTTCGTCGAGCAGCTCAAGCCGGCGATCATCATCAACTGCGCAGCCTACACCGCGGTCGACAAGGCAGAGTCGGACAGCACCCTCGCCTACGCGGTGAATCGCGAAGGCGCGAAGCATCTCGCCATCGCCGCAAGACAGGCCGGCGCGCGCATGGTGCAGGTCTCGACCGATTTCGTGTTCGACGGCCGGCAGTCCACGCCCTATCGCAGCAATGACGTGCCGAGGCCACTTGGCGTCTACGGCCTGAGCAAGCTCGAAGGTGAACAGGCTGCGAGCAGTGCAACAGCCGGCGACGCACTGATCATCCGTACCGCCTGGCTGTATTCCGCCCACGGACAGAAC
>JALYJV010000489.1 GCA_030775105.1 Pseudomonadota bacterium
GCTGCGGACGGACAAGTCGAGCAACGGCTATGAATATCAGCTCTATCAGCAGCGCATTCCAAAGCCGGCCGGCGCTTCGAGCAGCGAGCTTGATCTCGCGTTCGCCAAGTCTTCCGATCCTAACTGCCAGACCTATTTCATCGTCGATCCCAAGACCAAGAAGATCGGTGCCGCCCACTGGCGCGGCCGCAGCTGTCCGGTGAATCCGCCGAGTGAGAAAGCCCTGCTGCCGACGGCGATGATCAAGACGATCCCGGAGCCGACCGGCTTTTAGCGCAGCAACGACTTGCGCCGTACGATTGATTGGTACAGCGGTGCTGATAGCGACTTTGATTTTCTTGCTCGCGGGTTCATCGGCGGCCCAGCGGAGTGTGCCGCTTCAGGCGGTGTAGTGAGTGCCCGCGCAGCAATGCCGGAATCATCAGGAGCAGGAGTTGCCAAAGGGCGAGGGCGCCACCGCCGCCATCACCATCCCCATCACTGTCCGGCGACGTGATCGGATCGGGGCCGGAAGGCGTGCCGAGGAATGGAGGGGCGCTACCCCAATGTCGGCGCAGCAAGGCCATCTTGTCTTGGCGCACGTTGAGATTGTCGTCCAGAATCCCACCGCTGTCGCCGCTGTTCGGCGTGTAGCACCAGTAGAAGCTGTTGCGAATTCCCTTGCTCAGCAGATAGTCCACCAGTGCGTTCTGCCAGGCAACATCCGCCTGACCCACACCACCTTGCCCGTAGCGCCCACCCCATTCGCCAATGACTACCGGATGACGCGACGAAAACTGACCAAACAGTTGTTCCCAGTCGGCCGCGAGATTGGCCGGATAGTTTGACGCGTTGAAAGTCGGCTTTACATAAACATCCGGCCCATAGGTATGCGGACTGAGGACCAGTTTCTCGACGGGAATGTTCAACGGTTGATAGGCCTGCGGCTGAAAGTTCTCGCCCCAGTTGATGGGGATGTTCGAATTTTCAATGCCGTCGTAGTTGGCATTGATCCCCTGCACAAAGATCAGCAGTTTGGGATTGGCCCGCAGCACAGCCGCTGAAGCGCCTTCTGCAGCTGCCTTCCAGAAATACTTCGGATTGCCAGCGTTCGGATCTCCTGTGCTCCAGCGGACGATGCCTTGCGGCTCGTTGAAGATGTCGATCGCGAAGAAGTGCGACAGATGTGCATAGCGGGCGGCGACGAATGCCAGGTCGCGCTTCCAGTTCTCCGCAGTGTAGGCCTGTCCGTTCCACGTCGCCGCCCATTTCCCAGTGCCATACGCATCAGGATCGTCGTTGAACCATGTCTGATACTGGTTCACCTTGCTGAGGCTGTGGAAGTCCAGCATGACGTACAGGCCCTGCCGGTCGGCTTCGGCCATCCACAAATCCAGAACCTGCAGCGGCGTCTTGCCAATCAGTTCCGCGTTCAAATTGGGGTCGATGTAACCCAGCTGATCAGCCTTGGTGGTGACATACAGGGTGTCCGGGACAAACGGCAGACGAACGGCGTTGAACCCCAGACTCTTGATCTGTGCGATCTGCTCCTTCCAACCCATTTCCCACAGATACTGTGGAACCAAGATGTCGGCGTTGAATCCAAAGTGGCTGACACCTCGGATTTGAACCTCTTGGCCGCCGGCGTCATAGATCTTGCCGCCCTGAGCGTGATAGCCGGCGGCGTGAGCGCCTTGCGTCAGACTCAATCCCAGAAGGGCGAAAGTCGCTACCCTGGACATTCTTCGGGCTAATCGCATGCATGTCCTCGACAGCAGATTGATATGCACGACAATCTCCTCATAACGGCGTTGGCGGTTCAGGAGCAACCCGCTGCCTATCGAGGGCCGCGAACTGCGGCGACACACTCACTTTTTGAGTTTGTCGGTGCGCCAGCACACGTTGAACGGTAGCGATACTGCCGACGAACGGTCGCTTTTTCCGGATTGTCTGTGTGACGGACCACACAGGACGCATCCAGAAAGGCGTGATCTGGTGAGAAGATTCCACACGCCTTCCCCCCGAACACCTGGATGAGTAATCGCTCACCGAAAGGGAGCGTAAGAGTGGTGCTGGCTCACTGGTCGGGGTGCGATTACGGCTCGCCACCCTCCGGCTCACCGATATTGATCTCTCGGATTTGGAGCTTGCGCTACTTGGCTCCAGCGGCATTTCTCGGCCCGTTTCGCGTCGCCTTTGGACTGCCCGCAATCGGGGAGTGCGACCCGCTTCTGAGGGGCGCTGACCAGCCCGAAGCGGAAATACGTGCGGCAATCGTCGTCGCCGAAAAGCAGCCGGTTGCTCGCGCCGGGAGATGGCCTCCCTGGCGGAGGACGCCAAGCATCGTGATGTAACCCTTCGAGACCACCGCATAGGTACGCCTATGCCTGGATCAGCGAGCACGGCATCAGTTCTTTAGCAGGCTGCACCTTAAAGATGCCAGGGGCCGCCAGGGCCTGTCGTCAAACCGTTTCTGACAACTGGTTGGCAATATTTTCTTCGGGCCAGCCACGCATAGTAAAAACAGGCTGCAGCGCGCGCAGCTTTTAAGTTCTCTTCTTTAGCCCAGCACTAGGAGACATAGGATGAACAAAGCAATCCGGTTAGGGATTCAGGTTTGTGCACTAGCTGCACTTTCAACAGCTGCGGCGGTAGCGCATGCAGGGGCGGGAATTTACGATCCTTCCAATAACTGCGATTCGGCCAACTGCAGCGCGTCGACGATATACGGTAGTTACATTCTCGACGGGTCCAACAGTTCGCTGCCGTTCACCATTGACGTATTCACCGCCGGCTCGGAATGCCTCCGTCTGGATATCTCTGGTACGACGCCATCGACTGCGGATCTACGCGCGACGCTGGTTTGCCCCAACGGGCAGGTCTTCAGGAACGATGACCGCGCCAGCAACAATACTCGTCCGCTGATCAAGGCCAGACCGACTGGGGCTGGTTGGTGTTCGTTGTCGATTTCCCATTACTCGGGTGGGGGCGTCGACACTGATTTCACGCTCCGCGTTGGTCGGTACCCCTTCAACAACACGAACTGCTCGAGTCCGACCGGTTCTCTCGATGTTGATGACGAAGTTCGCGCAAAATCGAAGTCCCTGAGTGATGCGGAACAACCGGACTCTGAGAAAAAGTAGCCCTGCTCGCGGTTCAAAGGAGCGAACTGTCGATTGCCAGCTCTTTATACATGCATCAGCACTTCGCCGCGGCCCGGTGATGTGCCGAAACGGGGGCGCACCGCCGGTACATTTCTTGGAATCGAACAGCTGTCCGCGCGCGGGGCCGCTCCCGCACTCACATGAGGTCAGTCACCATGGTTGATATGTCCGGCAAGATGATCCTCCCAGCCCTCGTACTCGCGCTGGTATGTACATTCACGCCCGTCGCATCGCAGTCGCGCTCGCAGGACGAGATGTTTCAGGAGATGGTTGACAGCAAGCGTGCCAGCCACAGGCGCGAATTCGACCAATGCGAAGCCTGGGCCATCAAGAACATCCCGCATTCGGACAAGGCAACCTTCAATATCCTCATGTCCTCGATCTTGAAGGCCACCGATGGGCGCATCGAGATCAAAACTGGCTTCTCGGAACAAGCTTTCGACCGGAATCTCAAGTTAACCGTCCACTGCCTGTTTGACGCTAACGGACGGATGGAGGGCAAGCATGTCTCTCACGACTGATGCACTCAAATCGGGGGTATCTCAATGAAAAGCATTCGTACATCCCGCCCCAAAATCTGTTCCGCACTCGGGCTTGTTGCCACAATGCTGTCCGGTTGCGGCGGCACAAGCCTCGGAAACTATGTGACGAGTCTCGCCGACGCCACCAGAATGCTGGTGGGCTCCAGCGTGACGTTCGTTCATGCACCCGTGAACATGGCTATTGCCAACGACAGGCAACTCAACATCGCGGCAGCCAATCAAGGTTCCGAATCCCTCGCACGGGCCGCGCGGACGCATATGACGGCCATCCACGTCACTGGCGAGCCGTACTTCATTCACAGTCCGAATGACGCGAGCGTCGAGATCAAATTGCGCCTGCTGTCCAAAACGCCCGGGACGCGCCATTCCACGGTGACCCGCTGCTCCAACCACAAGGACAAGTGCAAAAGAGAGGAGTTACGACAGGTCAACTGCACCGTCAATCGGATCACGATGCGCGGGGAGTCCACCATTACCCGCTCAAAGAGCGGACAAGTCATCGCCACCGAGTCGGCCGAGTATTCCGTGGACGACAAGGGCTGCTCCGACGGACAGCCTAAATTCACCGCGAAATCCCATCAGCTCCTCGAGGACGATGCCGCCACCATACTGGTCGACATGCTCGTGGGTCCGTACGCGCCGAAGCAATCCAAGAAGCCATTTGAGCTCGTTGACCGTCCCGCCGGGTTGGGGGCGGCCGAGACCGAACGGGCGATGGCGGCGTACCAACTCGCCAAGTCCGGCGACGTCGCCGGTGCTGCCGGTGAGTATCAATCTCTCTCCGCGCACTATGGTGCAAGCGGTGAGCTTGCTTTCAACGCTGCGTTCTTACAGCACGCCCTCGGAAACTATGCGGAGGCAGTTCGGCTGTACGACCTTGCCGCCGCCGCCGGGGGCCCCGCGGACATGGTTGCACGTTATCGCCCGGATGCCCAATCCCAAGTCGAGCTCGGAATCGCCGCGCTCACCCGGTAGACGAATCGAGGCTGGATCAAAGGCCTGAGAGTGCGGCATTCGGGGCCGTTCAGCCCGGGCGCCTTCCACGCCTGAACCGAGCAGTCGGCCCGGCCCAGCCTCCGCCCGCAGCAGCGATTCCAGTTCATCGAGCAAGGCACGGTTGCCGCCGCACTGGCGGAGCAGGTAGTCGCCGCGCGCGCCCTGGGGCAGGACCAGCGCGTCCGGCAGCAGGCGCTCCACGCAGCCTGTTCGCGCGGGACAGACTCGGACTCTGGAGGCCCCCAAGCAGATCGATGCATTGCGTGCGGCTTACCTGCTTTCCCCCATGGAAGCCCGTTTGATCCAAGCGCTCAGCGATGGACTGTCATTGCGCGACTTCGCCGAACAGAATGCGATCACTTAACTACTACGATGACAACTGGGTCACTGTTGTTGGCGCTGATCTAGGTGGCCTTCCCCCGGTGCACGAGGCACACCGGGCCCATCCCAAAAGCAGTCGCTTGTGACTGTCTCAAAATGGCACTTCCGCGACTGTCGCATGCGAGCCTAATGCAGACGTCGAACACCCGATTCGCGGGCTCACTGTTGAAGCTCTCCTGACGGCAAAATTGTCGCTACTGCTGTGAGTTTCTTCAGCGGCGCGCAGCGTGGTCGGTGTTTTGCCCTTTTGCGCCGTCCTCAAGTGCAGCACGAAAGGCCGCCGGCACCGGGGTTTTTGCGAGCTGATGATCCACCATCACGTAGACCGTTTCGGACTTGGCGCGTAACACCTCTTCACCGGCCAGGCGGAACTCCACACCGATAGTGAACGAAGTGTTGCCGATGTGTTGCGCCGCGACGCGGCACTCGATGACATCGTCATAGCGGAACGGTACTTTCCATTCCGTGGTCTGCTTGACGAGCTGGAAGTCCAGTTCGCTGCTGACCATTTGCGCACCGTAACCGATGGCGCGAATGAACTCGGACACGGCCAGATCGACGTAATCGCCATAGCGGGCGTTGAATACCACCTTCTGCGCATCGCACTCGGCGTATCGCACGCGCAGGTAGTAACTGAAGGGTTGGGACACGGGAAGCTCCGGTCGGCCGGGATAATCGATCTCATTGAATGCTTCGAGCCCGGCAGCTGAATGCTGGAGATGGCGCGCGCGCTGCACGGCCCCGCAGGGGTGAACGGCGCGAGGCCCGCATAGCGCCGCCGTTGCTCAAGCGTCCTGAACCTTCAGACCCCCGATGAAGTCCATCTTGCCGAGATCGACGCCGTTGTGGCGAAGGATCGCGTAGGTCATCGTGAGATGGAAGTTGAAGTTCGGGATTGCGAGGCCGACGACGTAGTCGTTGCCACGGAACCATTTGCCATCCAGCCACGGCGGCGCGATCTTGCGCTCTTCCGAGCCGGCGAAGTCCTTGTCGTCTACCGATGCCAGATAGACCGTGCAGGTCTCGATGCGCTTGCGCAATTCGGCGATGGTCTTCTCGGTGTCCGGATGCGAAGGTGCCTTGGCGCCGGTGAGATAAGCCGCGGCGAACTTCGCCTGGTCACAAGTCGCCTGCACCTGCTGGACGAGTGTGAAGGCGTCCGGTGCGAGTCGCGCGCAAGCGAGCACATCGACATCAAACTTCTTCGCCTCGGCATGGACTTGCGCCTTGTCCAGCCATTTCGCGATGCACTGAAGCTGATTACCGAAGTGACGGACAATTTCTGAGTGGGTCATGGAGTGTCTCGGCTCGAGTTGACGGTGAGCGGGCCGATAAGGCTGCCCGGGTAGCGCGGGAATAGAGGATGCCAGCAATCCTGGTTGCCTACCCAGGCCGCGATAAGGGCGGTGTGTCGTCAGCCAACTTCGCCGGATGCGCGCAGCGATTCGATGCGGCCCCATATCTGCGATGTGGTGAGCGCGACTCGATCGCTGCACGCCTCAAGGCTTGATCCCCAGCTTCCTCAGCTTCGCACGCAGCGTGCTGGCATTGAGCCCGAGCAACCGCGCTGCGCCGTGCGGGCCGTCGACCCGGCCGTTGGTGGCGAGCAGGGCGCGCTCCAGGTGCTCGGCGATCACCGCATCGAGCGGCCGGATGCCGTCCGCAGGCGCGGCGCCGCGCGGCGGGCGAGCTTCGGTATCCACCACGCGATGCGGGCGCGATGCGCTGGCCGGCGCAACGCCGAGCGCGGTTTCCAGATCCAGCGAAACGCCCTGGCCGAGAATGACCGCACGTTCGAGCACGGCGCCGAGTTCACGCACATTGCCGGGCCAGCGGTAGGCCTGCAGGCGTTCGATATCGCGCCGGCGTAGCGGCGGCACGGGAACCCCAAGACGGTTGGCAGCGCGCTGGACAAAATGCTGTGCGAGCAGCGGGATGTCTTCGAGGTGCTCGCGCAGCGGCGGCAGGATCACCGGAAACACCGCCAGGCGATACCAGAGGTCTTCGCGAAAGCGGCCCTCCTGCGCCATCAACGGCAGATCGCGATGCGTGGCCGCGATGACACGGACGTTGACGGCAACGTCGCGTTCGCTGCCGACGCGCTGGACGATGCCGTCCTGCAGCACGCGGAGCAGGCGGATCTGCACGGCGGGCGTCAGCTCGCCGATCTCGTCGAGGAACAGCGTGCCGCCGTCGGCGCGCTCGAACCAGCCGCGGCGCGCAGCGAGTGCGCCGGTGAAGCTGCCTTTTTCGTGGCCGAACAGTTCGGAGTCGATCAGGTCCGGCGGGACTGCGCCGCAGTTCACGCGCACAAAAGGCCCGTTCGCGCGCGTGGAGCGTTCATGAATCGCGCGCGCGATCACTTCCTTGCCGGCGCCGGTTTCGCCAAGGATCAGCACCGTGGCATTGGTCGGGGCGACCTGGTCGACGCGCTGCATGACGCGGTGCAGGCCGAGATCGGCGCCAATGACGTTTTCGGAGAGCGTCGCGCGACCGAGGCGTGCCAGCAGGGACTCGCGGTCAGCCTCCGCTGCGCGCCAGCGCGCATCCGCCTCATCGTCTGGCGGGACTGCGGATTCAGGGGTCGTCATATTTGATGGAATAGCTCGGCATATATTGCGAAACAGTCGCGATATATGACGTAGTACGCCTGAAATATGCAAAGGCCGAAGAGAAATAAGCAGTCAGTTCAACGGCTTGAATTGTTATTCCAAACTGGCACAAATCGTGGAATCAGTTATTCCACAACGTCGGCGCTGGCCGGCGTTCTGCCGACGGGGAAACGCGATGACCACAGCATTGAACAGCAGACAAGGCGCGCTTGAACCCGACGCGGCTCGCGCCAACACGCTGATCCAGCAGGCGCTGAAAGGTCTGGCGTTCGGCACCGTTGAAATCACCGTCCATCACGGCCGCATCGTACAGATCGAGCGCCGCGAAAGGCTTCGTCTCCCGGCATCCGCTGCCGGGCGTGCGGCCGCCGGCGCGGGATCGGATCGCAGCACATCTCAAGACCTGAGCTGACCGCACGAGCGGAGGTTCTCTCAAAAACCAATCATCACTCAGGGAAGCTTTTAATGAACATCACCGGTTTGAAGGGCGCTGGCTTGGCTGGAGCCGCAGTCATTGGGGGTAGCTTGTTGGGTCTCTGGTCCACCGCCGCATCGGCCGAGCCTGTGACGACCGAGGCACTCGATCAGCGCATCCGCATTCTTGAGCGCAAGCTCGAAATCGAAAAGGAAGAAGCCGCAGCCAAGGCCAGGACGGCAGGCGTTGCATCGGCATCCGACAAGGGCTTCGGCATCAAGAGCGGCGACTACGAGTTCAAGTTCGGCGCGCTGGTTCAACTCGACGGTCGCTGGTTCACCGGCGACACCGTGCCGACGAGCGCCGACACGTTCACGTTCCGCCGCATTCGCCCGAGCTTCCAGGGTTCGGTCGGCAAGCTGGTGAGCTATCGCCTGACACCTGAATTCGCCGGCAGCGGCGCGACGATCGTCGATGCCTACATCGACCTCAACTTCTCGCCGGTCGCGACGGTTCGCGCCGGCAAGGTCAAGGGCCCGGTTGGCCTCGAGCGTCTGCAAAGCGGCGGCGCGATCACCTTCATTGAACGCGGTCTGCCGACCGAACTGGCGCCCAATCGCGAGATCGGCGTGCAGTTGCAGGGCGTCTTTGCGGACAAGACCCTGAGCTACGTCGTCGGTGTCTACAACGGTACCCGCGATGGCGAGGACGGCGGTGCGACCGACAACAACGGCCGCAAGGAAGTCGCAGCGCGCCTGTTCTATGAACCGACGCCGGGCATCGGCTTCGGCGTCGCCGGTTCGTATGGCAGCAAGCTCGGTGCAACCGAAGCCCCGCGCAACTACTCGACCGTCGATCGCCGCACCGGCATCAGCTACCTCGCCAACACCAACTACGACGGTGACGCGACGCGGATCTCGCCGCAGGGCTATCTGTACACCGGATCGTTCGGTCTGCTCGGTGAGTACATCATCTCCAGGCAGGATCTGGTCAACGGCGCGAACAGCGGCGAAGTCAGCAACAACGCCTGGCAGGTTGTCAGTAGCTACGTGCTGACCGGCGAAAACGCCAGCTACAAGGGCGTCAAGCCGAAGCAGCCGTTCGTGGTCGGTGAGGCAGGCTGGGGCGCGTTTGAAGTGGCGGCTCGCATCGGTGCGCTGGAAGTCGACGACAACGGTGTAGCCCTGGGCTTCTTCGGCGCGACGGACGTCGAGTCCATCGAGAACGTCGGCGTCGGCGTCAACTGGTACCTGAACAGCACCGTCAAGCTGGCCGTCAACTACAACCAGACCGCGTTCTCGAACTTCTCCGGCGCCGACCGCGAGGACGAGAAGTCGATCTTCACGCGCCTGCAGCTGCAGTTCTGATCGAACCGAACCAGCCATCCCGATATCCAGCACTACGAAAAACTCTGGAGCACCTTATGAACTTCAAAACACTCATCGCGGCAGCTGCCCTGACGCTGCCGCTGTTCGCACACGCTGCCAGCCATGAGCTGCTCAACGTGTCCTACGATCCGACGCGTGAGCTGTACAAGGACTTCAATGCTGCGTTCGTCAAGGACTACAAGGCCAAGACCGGCGACGACGTGACGATCAGCCAGTCGCATGGCGGTTCCGGTAAGCAGGCGCGTGCGGTTGTAGACGGCCTCAATGCCGATGTCGTCACGCTGGCGCTCGCCGGCGACGTCGATGCGCTGCACAACAACGGCAAGCTGATCCCTGCGGATTGGCAGAAGCGCCTGCCGCACAACTCGGCGCCGTACACCAGCACCATCGTGTTCCTGGTGCGCAAGGGCAACCCGAAAGGCATCAAGGACTGGAACGATCTCGCAAAGTCCGGCGTTTCCGTGATCACGCCGAACCCGAAGACCTCGGGTGGCGCGCGCTGGAACTACCTTGCAGCCTGGGAATACGGCAAGCGCAAGTTCGGCAGCGACGACAAGGCCCGCGAGTTCTTGAAGCAGCTGTTCGGCAACGTGCCCGTGCTCGACACCGGTGCGCGCGGGTCGACGACGACCTTTGTCCAGCGTGGCATCGGCGATGTGTTGCTGAGCTGGGAGAATGAAGCCTTCCTCGCGCTCAAGGAATTCGGTAACGACAAGTTCGAGATTGTCGTGCCTTCGCT
>JALYJV010000490.1 GCA_030775105.1 Pseudomonadota bacterium
CCCATCAGCTGTGTGAGCCTCTCTTTGGCAGAGACCTGCGCACCGGGTCGCGTGCCTTGCAGCGCCTTGACCTGCCAGGGCGGCGGCATTTGCGCAGAGGTGTTCGGATCCGGCGACATTGACTTGAGCATCAGGCGAATCGCCGCTACGCCATCGACCACTGAATGGTGAATCTTGGAGTAGATCGCAACGCGTCCATCGTCCAGCCCTTCGATGAGGTAGATCCTCCACAGCGGATAGGCCCGATCCAGGAGCGCGCTATGGATGCGCGAAACCATCGCCGGCAGATCGGTCAGCTGCGCGGGTGATGGCAGTGCCAGATGAATGAAGTGCTGATCGATCTCGAACTCGGGATCGCTTTCCCAGTAGTTCAGGCCGTTACGGGTCACAAGTCGCCTGTCGAACGGGGCAGCCGCCAAGGGTCGGCGATTCAGCCGCGCAACAAGCTGCGCAACAAAGTCCTTGGGTGAACCTTCTGGCGGTCTGAACAGGCTGAGCGCACCGACGTGAAATGGCGCATGTCGACGTTCCAGAAGGAGAAACAAGCTGTCGAGTGCCGACAGTTTACGTATCGAACGGACTGGAACAATGGACGCAAGCCTGGATTCAATGACGCCAGATCCGCCGTCGAGCGGGCTTTGCCGAAGCGGCGATAAAATCGGGTTCTTCATGGGTTCCCCTTCGAGCCTTGACGATCTTTCGCTTGATGTCGGGCCAGAGATACTCGGCTCATATCTCCCAGTCGTCTGTGCGACACCGTACGGAGTGGCACGAGCAGAAACCGCTGCCGCGATTCACACGCGTAGCCCAGCTCCTGCTGAGATCCACACCCCACCCCCACCTGAACATTCCTTGAGGGAATCTGCTTCCGCGACGAACAAGTTGGGGATCATCCAAATCGTGCGCCAACGCACCGACCATCCATGGGCTCGCAGTGAAAATCGATTCCCATTTATCTGATTTGCAGGAGTACTGCGATGGTCTATCGCATGCGTGATCTGCTTGGCCTGACCGTTACCAACGACGACGGAACCGTGGGCAATATCGAAAACATCCATTTCGATGACCACCGCTGGGTCGCTCGCTACATGGTGGTCAAGACCGGAGAATGGCTAATGGGGCGCAAGGTACTGATCTCACCGATTTCCGTTTCCCATATCAACTGGCGGGCGCGGACGATGCAGATAACCCTGAGTCAACACCAGATCGATGAATGCCCACAGACAAACACAGACGTCCCGGCATCACGTCTGCAGGAGATAGTTCTGTCAGAACACTATGGCTATCCGGATTATTTCACCGGCGGACTGCAATGGGGCACCACACCGAATCCTGAGCTTGCCGGCGACAGGCCGACACCAAATGCTTCTGCGGTGACGAGCTACAAGCCCAAGGTGGCGCATCTCCGCAGCCTGATGTCCGTCATCGGCTATGACATGCAGGCCAACGATGAGGGTATCGGTCCGCTGGAGGATTTCCTGGTCGACAAACGAAGCTGGGAGATGCTGTACGCGGTGGTCGACACATCTGACGGATGGCCGGGAAAGAAAGTCGTGATTCCGCCGATGTGGATTGATCATCTGGATGGGCGAGAACGGAAGGGCTACTTCGACGTTGCCCGGAACAAGGTCGCTTTCGCACCAGACTACGATCCGCGGATCGCCCTCACACGAGGCTATGAGGCCGCACTCTATGAACATTACGCGCGACCAGGGCTCTGGACGTAGTTCCTGAACTCGCCGGACGCCCCAGGGCCTGTTAACGCTATGGCGGTCGGTGTGATGCCACGAGATTTGCCGGGACCCATCCCTGGCTGCACGGCACAAGGCATTGAATCCGAACGATTGACGCCGTGCTGTCCCGACCGGGGTGGCTAGGCCACAACGTATCGCTCGTCGTTCCCGTGCCGTTGAGGTGGTCGATTTTGTCCGACTGTCCGGTCCGGATCGAACATTGCCGGCTGCGCTGAGACGATCCAGCAACCCAGTTCGTGCCGACCATGATCGAGAATGACCTCCCAGGCGCTACCCACCTTCAGTACGGCTGCGATCGCTGCAGCGATGGCGATGGCCATGTCCATCCCCGGCCTGGCTTTCGCCGGCGACCGGGCCTGGCGTGAGACCCAGCCGCAGCCGGTATCGAATACTCTGAAATGGCTTCCGGCAGGGGAAGCTCGACCATTCTTTTCCGACCTCCCGACAGATCTGTGGGATCGGCCATTTGTAGTCACGTTGACCTCAGCCCGGACCATAGTCTTCTACTCGATGGGGCCGAATGGCCTGGACGATGATGGGCGCGGCGACGACATTACCCCGGAAGCGCTCGATGACTACTATCGATTGAGAAAGGTCAGGCATTTCTTCTAGAGAGCGCAGGCCGCCCCTCATGCCGTACGACTGCACACGGAAACAGGAAGACACGACAGATGACGAGTCGGTGGCTATTCGCAACAGCTCTAGGTTGCGGGCTCGGCGCGTGCGCCAGCACCGGCAACGTCTCCCTGCCCAAGCTGGACGAATGCCGAGGCTACCTGTCGCAAGGGCAGTATGAAGATGCCGAGCGCATCTGCAATGCCAGCTTCGCAGAGATCGGGAATGACGCTGGCGCCCAGAAAGCGAGCGCACATCAACTACTTGATCTGGCTTCCGGCGCGATCCGATTCGGCGATTATCGAATCGCCGAAAGGGCTGCTGGATTGGCTGCTCCCTATGATGGGAACGCGCTCGCGGTCCTCGCCGTTGCGAAGAACAAGCTGGGGGACTACGACGCCGCGATTGCACGCGGATCCGAATACCTCGAGCGCTATGGGACAGACACTCCGAAGGCGTTGGATGCGATAAGCGCAGTGGGCACGGCACTGGCGACGCTCGAGCGCTTCGGCGAAGCGCGCCGGATGGTGAAGACCGCCAATCGGCTCGCAGCCGCAAGGGTGGACAGCTTTGCCACGGTCAGTGCCAACTCCCTGGAGTCCTACGTCCTGTGGCTGGCGGGCGACAGGAAGGCCAGCGGCGAGTTGGCCACCCGGGCGCTGGCTCTGGCCATTCAATCCGGCCTTGATACCTCGATGCTGCTCAACACTGTCGCGAAGCTCAAGTTCGAGCAAGCGAAGTACGACGAGGCGCGCGCGCTGCTTGAGAAATCTCTGGGCGTAGCACACGTGAAACCCTGGCCCGGACACCCGGACTACGCGCGGGCGATGAACGACATCGGCCTTCTGGATTACGCGACAGGCCGTACCGATGACGCGGAAACCAGATTTCTCCTGGCACTCAAAGTACGCAAGAAACGACTGGGCCCGGCACATACTTCGGTCGCCCAGACCTTGAACAATCTCGCCGCGCACTATCACCGCCTAGGTGACCTCGATCAAGCCGCAGCCCTCTACGAAAAGGCGCTCGACATCAACCTGGCAGTGCTCGGCACAGGCAACCGCCGAACGCAACTGATCTTCGCCAATCTGGAAATGCTCGCCAAGGATCGACGGAAAAGCGCAGTCCCCCGGCGCGAGCCAAATCTTGATGGTCCGTGAGGACCAGCAACCGGACGGGCCTGTCGTCGACAGCGGGCGCGCCGCGCGTCTGCTCAGCAGTGTTTCGGTGAACAGGAAATCCGCGGCCCCGATCAGGTGTTTGCGGTGCAGGCAACGCCCATACCCCCGGACTCCACCGAACGTCGGGCCATCGTTTTCTGTTCACATCGTCCATGTAGGCTGCAGCGATCTGCAGTTCTACTCGGAGCGGCTGTCATGAGGCGTTGGGATGTGGTGACGGGTATTTCCGGCGCGATAGCGATCCTGGCTTTCGCGCTACTGGTTGCCGTAATGGTCAATCCAGAAATGGCTGGCTTCAGCGCTCTCGCTTTTGCGGCGCTGGCTGCCGGTGTGCTCGGCATCACTGTCGGGATTACGGGGATGTCACGAGAGATGAAGGCCGAGAACCCGCGGGCCGACACAGACGACGGAGTTTTCGCATTGGACCGCCTTGGCGTCTACCGCCATCTGCAGCGCAACCGCAGTCGGGAGTTTGACCAGTAGCAGGCGATCGCCGGCGTCGAGATCCGCCGGCCGGCAGCTTCAGGGCTCACGAACCCCGAAGAGCCTCAGGGTCAGTCGGCCATGCGATGAACCACGACCCGGTCCGCTGGATTGGCCTCGGCGCACTCTTGAAAAAGGAAGTCAGCTTATGCCTGCACCGGACTCCGCCGAACCGATCGATCTCCAGTGGCCTTAACTGAGGATCCGCTAGGGCCTCGCGCGCCGATCCGGCATTGCTCGTCGTCGCCGCAGCGTACAGGCCCTAGTCCGACCCGCGCGGCTTGCCTCCGAACGAGTGCCAGGTCTCGATCGGCCCTTTCAGGGTCCACGCCCGGCGGTCGCACGCCGAGGTTGCAGGCCGCTGCTGGAGAATCTCGTAGGCGCAATACATGGCGTCGCTGTTGTAGCCGCTGGAATCGACCGGACGCGGATAGGTACCGCAGCCGTTCTGCGCCAGCAGCCGCAGGTTCTGGTCGACGATCTGCATCGTGCTGGCGGCGGTCTGCCTGTTGGACGCCACCGTAGCGGGGTCGGGAGACGTGACGGACAACGTCCTCGCGAGGGCCTCTTCCTTCAGATTGGCTTCGATCACACTGACGAATGCGGCACAGGTTGCCTCGTCCGCCGAAAGTGCCGGAAAAGGAAGTCCAATGGCCAGACAGACGAGAAGGGTCTTGTGGTTCATGTCAGTGCTCCTGTGCGGGTTTCGTGACGCAACCCGGTGCGGCGATGAAAACCCGACTTTTCTCCAATCGACCTGAACCGGACCGGAACAGCGCCGCTCAGCCATCGTTCGACGAGTTCATCGGCAGGCGGTAGCGACGCATCAGCTTGTAGAAGTCGGTGCGGTTGCGACCGGCAAGACGGGCAGCGCGGCTGACATTGCCCTTGGCGATGCGCAGCGTCTGTTGCAGGTATTCCTTCATGAACAGGTCACGCGCCTCGTCCAGCGGCGCTACGCTGCTCTCGGGCTCACCCAGGGCCTTGCGAACCAGCTCGCGTAGCCCGGTTTTTACCGTAGGCAAAGCCGGGAAGCGCCGCGCGAAACCCGTCCCGGCTCCGCTAAGCGGAACCGGCTACGAGGCGCAGGGACATTGGGGATTTCTTGCCTGGATTTGAGTCCACCGCAGCCCGCGGTTAGGCTGCGCGCCCCGATGCGAATGTCGATGAGCGCGAGACACCGATGAGCGACGTAAGACCCCTGATGCATGCGATCCAGGACCGCGATCTGGCGGCGGCCAAGGCCGCGCTGGAACGCGATGCCGGCCAGGCCACCGATCCGCTGCCCGGCGGCCTGTCGCCGCTGATGTTCGCGCTGTACAACGGCGCGCCCGATATTGTCGAACTGCTCAAGCCGTTCCGTCCGCTCGACATCTTCGAGGCTGCCGCTGCGGATGACGCCGCGCGCGTTGCCGAACTAGTCACTGCCGACCGCGAACAGATGGTACGCCACAGCGTCGATGGCTGGACGCCGCTGCATCTCGCCGCGTTCATGGGCGCACGCAATTCGGTGCTGGTGCTGGTTGGTCTTGGCGCTGCGATCAATGCCGTATCGACCAACCCGATGGCGAACACGCCGCTGCATGCCGGCATTGCCGGTGCAGCCGGTGAAGGCCTCGCGCCGCTGCTGATCGGCCTCGGCGCCGATCCGCTGTTTATCGGCGGCAGCGATGTGAACGCCCTGCATCTGGCGGCGTCACGCGGCTTCGAGAACCTCTGCAAGCTGCTGCTCGCGCGCGGCATGGATCGCCTTGCGGTCACTGAAGACAGCAAGACCGCCGCGGACATCGCGCGCGAGCGCGGACATCTGGGGACTGCGGCGTTGCTGGATCTGGCCGGGCACTGAGGGCACGGGCGGATATTTGCCGCTTCGCGCGAGCATCTCGATACACCCGCTACGCGGGCACTCGATGCGAACGGGGTTTTGTTTGTTGGCGGCGGAAAAGAAATCCGTTCGCATCGAGTGCCGCACGCAGTGCGGTGTATCGAGATGTCAGCTAAAACCAGCCGCTAACTCTGCTGCGTGAGCTTGCGCTTCGCCTCGCGCCGCTCGCGGAAGAACTCGCGCAGGATGTTGCCGCATTCGGTTTCGAGCACACCACCGCGCCATTGCACGACGTGATTCAGGCGCGGCACACCAATGACGTCGTAGACCGAGCACACCGCACCCGCCTTGGGGTCACGCGCACCGAACACAAGGTGCCGGACACGCGCATGGGTGATCGCGCCGGCGCACATCACGCACGGCTCCAATGTCACGTACAGCGTCGTGTCGTTGAGCCGGTAGTTGCCGATGCGTCGGGCGGCGGCGCGCAGCGCAACCATCTCGGCATGCGCGGAAGGGTCATGCTCGGTGATCGGCCGGTTCCAGCCTTCGCCGACGATGCGCCCCTGATAGGTCACCACCGCACCGACCGGCACCTCGCCCTGCTGCTGCGCACGCCGCGCGAGCAGCAGCGCGTGACGCATCATCACGATGTCGAAGGCGCTGGCAGGTTCGGCGTGGAGGTCCATGGCGACGACGTGCGGATGCTTACGCGGTGAACGCCGAACGCATCGTCCAGGCGCCGATCAGTACGAAGCCAATGCCCGCAACCAGCTTCAGGGTCTTGGGGCTGATCGCGGTCGACAGCCAGCCACCGGCGAGGACTCCGATACCGGCAGCAACAACCAGCGCAGTCGCCGAACCGGCAAACACAACCCATTTCGACGCCGGCTTGTCGGCGGAGAACAGCATCGTTGCGAGCTGGGTCTTGTCGCCCAGCTCGGCGATGAACACCGTGACGAACACGGTGGCGAAAATCTTCAGGTCCATGGAACGGTCCGGCTGCAGCGGCTGGGACGCGCACCTTACTGGGCGGCACGGGCGATGTCATCCCAGTCACTGTAGCCCGGTTCAGCGTAGCGGAGCCGGGATGCCTGGACTGCCACGTGCGCTCCCGGCTTGCCTGCGGCAAAACCGGGCTACGTTCATCAAATCACACCCTGCCGAGACAGCGCCTCGCGCCGCTCGGCCACAATACCAAGCAGCTCACCATAAACCTCGGCGTTGTGCTGCCCCAGCGCCGGACTCGGATCGCGAATGGCCCCAGGTGTTGCCGACAGCTTCGGCGCAACGTTCTGCATGCGGATCTCGCCGAAGTCCGGATGCGGCACGCTGACGATCGCGTCGCGCGCCTTGAAGTGTTCGTCGTCGAGCATTTCGGGAACACGGTAGATCAGGCCTGCGGGCACGCCGTGCTCGCGCATCAGCGCAAGAACTTCCGCCGTCTTCAGCGTACGCGTCCAGCGCTCGATGCGTGCATCGAGTTTGTGCTGGCGTGCACCGCGCGCCGCGTGGGTTGCATACTCGGGAGTCTTCGCCAGCGCCTCGTCGCCCATCGCCTTGCACAGGCGCGCGAAGATCGCATCCTGATTGCCGCCGATCAGCACCATGCCGTCGGCCGTCGTATAGACATTCGACGGTGCGATGCCCGGCAGATACGAGCCGACACGCTCGCGGATGAAGCTGGCTTTGTCGTACTCCGGAATCAGCGACTCCATGATGTTGAGCACGGCCTCGTACAGCGCCGAGTCGACCATCTGCCCGCGACCGGTCGCATGACGCACGTTCAGCGCCGCGAGCGCGCCGATGCAGCCGAAGGTCGCCGCGAGCGAATCACCAATCGAAATGCCGACGCGCGACGGCGGCGCTGAAGGATCACCGACGATGTAGCGCAGGCCGCCCATCGCCTCGCCGATCATGCCGAACGAAGGTTGATCGGCATACGGACCGTTCTGGCCGAAGCCGGAGACGCGCACCATGATCAGGCGCGGATTCAGCGCGCTCAACGCATCCCAGCCGAGACCCCACTTCTCCAGCGTGCCGGGGCGGAAGTTCTCGATCAGGATGTCGGCGCGTTCGACCAACTGGCGCAGCAGCGCCTGACCCTCGGCCTTACGCAGATCCAGCGTGACCGATTTCTTGTTGCGCGCGATCACCGGCCACCACAGCGGCTTGCCGTCCGCGCTGCGCCTGCCCCACTGGCGCATCGGATCGCCGACGCCCGGCGTCTCGATCTTGATCACCTCGGCGCCGAAGTCCGCCATCAGCTGGCCGCAGAACGGACCGGCGATCAGCGTGCCAAGTTCGAGCACGCGCAGGCCGGTCAGCGGGCCGCGCGAAAAATCCTTGTTTGATTCGTTAGCGTTCTGCATCACTCAGGAACTCTCATCAACCCCGTTCGCATCGAGTGCCGCGCGCGTAGCTTGCGGTGTATCGAGATGCCGCAACCGCCGCGCGGGCGTCTCGATACACCGGCTGCGCCGGCACTCGACACGAACGGAGATTTGTCGATACGTCAGGCAAGAGCCCAGCTGGCGCTGCGCCCCACTCACGTCCTGCAAGATCATCGCCGCCCGGTCATAAGTGCTGTCGCGGCGACGGGATGATAGGCGGTCTCCACACACCTCCGCACTCCGCCGGTGCTATTCCTCGTCAGCCGGCCGCCCAGCCGGGGCACAGCCCTCGATCCCGCGCCCCGCGTCTACTCGAAGCGAAGTAGGCGCTTCTACCCGTTTTGGTTCATCGTTGGCGCCTTTCGCCCACGCAACAGCACATCCAGACCATGATTGCAGCCATCACAGGCGCCAGCGGCTACGTTGGCCTGAACCTCGCCCAGATCCTGCTCGACGCGGGCCATCAGGTCCGGGCCATCGACCGCTTCCGCTCGCTGGCGCTCGACCCGCGGTCGAGCTGGGTCGAGGCGGATGTCATGAACCCGGCGTCCATGCAGAGCGCGCTCGCCGGCGTGGACGTCGTCTACCACCTCGTCGCCAAGATCACGCTCGCGCAGGAAGACCCCGCGGCCTGGGCCGTCAACGTCGACGGCGTCCGCAACGTCGCGGAGGCGGCGCTGGCCTGCAAGGTCAAGCGCATGGTGCACGTCAGCTCCATCGCCTCGTTCGACCAGAACAAATGCAACCGGCGTCTGTCCGAAATCTGCGACCGCTCGACCGACTCCAAGCTGCCGGTCTACAGCCGCTCCAAGTACGCCGGCGAGATGGAGTTCCTCAAGGTCGTCAAGAAAGGCCTCGACGGCGTGATCTGCTACCCCACCGGCGTCTACGGCCCGATCGACCACGGCGCAGTCATCTCGCGCCTCAATGCCGTACTGCTCGACTCCGCGCGCGGCAAGATCCCGGCAATGATCGTCGGCGGCTTCGACCTGGTCGACGTCCGCGACGTTGCGCTGGGCCTGGTGCTCGCCGCCGAACGCGGACGCACCGGCGAGAACTACCTGCTCGGCGGCCACTACATCGAGATGTTCGACGCCTGCTGCATCGCCGCGCAGCTGGTCGGCCGGCCCGGACCGAAGTTCGCGCTGCCGATGGGCTTCGCGCGCGCCGTGTCGGCGATGATCGCCAAGGTCGCGAAGTCGGACACGCAGCAGGACAACCCGCTGTCGAAAGCAGCACTCGACACGATCGCCACCTCGCCCATCGTCGACCGCAGCAAGGCCGCGCGAGACCTCGGTTACGAGCCGCGTCCGCTGGAGCAGACCATGTCGGACCTCATCGCCTTCCTCGTCGCCACCGGGCACTTCAAGACCAAGCTCAAGGTGAAACCCGTGGCCGTCAGCGCATGAGCAGCGCGGCGGACATGGCGGACCTCGCCGCCTTCCGGGACCATCTCGCCCTCGAACAGCTCGCGATCGAATACGCCAACGCCATCGACAGCCGCGAATGGGACCGCCTAGATCGCGTGTTCACGCCGGACGCGCACATCGACTACAGCGCCACCGGCGGCATCGCAGGCCCCTACAGCGAGATCAAGGCCTGGCTGCCGAGCACGCTCAAATTCTTCAAGAGCTACATGCATCTGATGGGCAACTTCCGCTTCGTCATTGATGGCGACAGCGCGACAGGACAAGTCGCCTGCTTCAACCCGATGCTTGCACCGGCACTGCTCGGCGGCAGCAACACCGTGATCTTCGGCATCTGGTATCACGACGAATACGTGCGAATGCCGGACGGCTGGCGCATCGCCAAGCGCCGACAGCAGCACTGCTATTCGTTCAATGTGCCGCTGTGGATGCGCCTAGCGACGAAGTTGGTGGCGCCGTTCGAGCGCGCAAAGCAGGCACGACGAGCGCGCGTTTCCTGAAGGCGACGAAAACCATCAAGCCTGCGGCGGAAACAAGCCAGCGCGGCTGACCGCACCTGGCAGCTGACGGCCGAGCTGCTCGCCCATCCATTTGGCGACTTCATTGAGCTGCGCCAGATCGACGCCGGTGCTGACGCCCATGCGCTGGAACAGGTAGGCGAGGTCTTCGGTGGCGACGTTGCCGGTCGCGGCGGGGGCGAACGGGCAGCCGCCGATGCCGCCGACGCTCGCGTCGAAGCGCCGTACGCCGGCTTCATAGGCAGCGAACACGTTGGCGACGGCGGTGTTGCGCGTGTTGTGGAAGTGCCCGCGCAGCGGAATCGCATCGCCGATGCGCTCGCGCACGGCGGCGATCGTTGCGCGGATCTGGCTCGGCACGGCGACGCCGATGGTGTCGGCGAGCACGATTTCGGTCGGCCCGGCCGGTGCGATCGCTTCTGCGATCTCGGCGACCCTGGAAATCGCGATCTCGCCCTCGAACGGGCAACCGAAGGCGACGGTGAGTGTGATGGCGCTGGCAATGCCGTCTCGGCGCGCGGCGCGGGCGATCTCGCTGACGACGTCGACGCCCTGCGCAACGGTCTGGCCCTGGTTGCGCTGGCCGAAGGTGTCGGACACGCAGACGACCATGCAGACCTCCTGCAGCTTGCCGGTGGCGGCGGCGCGCTGGTAGCCGGCGAGGTTGAGCGCGAGGCCGGAGTAGCGCACGTCCGGGTTGGCCGGCACGCCGGCGCAGACGGCTTCGGCGTCGGCCATGCGCGGGACTTTCTTTGGATTGACGAAGCTGGCGATCTCGATGCGGCGCAAACCGGCGGCGACAAGGCGATCGACGAGTTCTAGCTTGCTCGCGGTGCCGACGTCGACCTTTTCGTTCTGCAAGCCGTCGCGCGGTGCGACATCAATCAGCTGAACTTCGACCTGCGCCATCGCCCTGCTCCTTAGGAAATCGTCGATTCGACGGCGCCGCAAGCCGGCGCCGGGGCGACAGCCTAGCGCAAGTGTCGCTGCTTCGCGCCCGGGGAAAACCCCGGTTTGACGGCCTCAGAGTAAGGTCAGTTTTCGTTGATGTGCAGCGGCCTTCAGAGCAGACTGGGTTCATTGAAGGCCGATGCAGGACCTTCGACCGGATCAGGGCGAACGGAGTGTGTTGGTTCCGCTCGTGGTGCGCTGACAAACCATACGTGGAGACGATGCGGTGAACACGACGACCCCCGACGCCGGCGCGCTGCGCGACGTCCCCGGCAATGGCGGCTGGCCGATGTTCGGCCACAGCTTCAACATCCTGCTGGACTTCGACCGCTTCGTGCACGAGCGCTACGAGCGACACGGCGAAGTGTCATGGGGCAAGGCCTTCGGCATCCGCGTCATCACCCTGCTCGGGCCGGACGCCAACCAGTTCGTGCTCCAGAATCGCGGCGACCTGTTCGCCAGCTCGGCCTGGGAATATTTCCTCGCCAAATTCTTCCACCGTGGCCTGATGCTGCTGGATTTCGAGGAGCATCGCGTTCACCGCCGCATCATGCAGGGCGCGTTCACGCGCGATGCCCTGCTCGGTTATCTCGGTGTGCTGACACCGAACATCACGACGGGTCTGGACGCCTGGCAACCCGGCAACGATTTCCGCATCTTCAATCACCTGAAGTCGCTGACGCTCGATCTGGCCAGCGCTGTGTTCATCGGCCACAAGCCGGGCGCCGATGCAGAGCGCATCAACAAGGCCTTTCTCGCGACGGTGCAGGCAGCGACCGGCATCATCCGCTTCCCCCTGCCCGGTACGCGCTGGCACGCCGGTGTCACTGGCCGCGCAGTGCTTGAGGATTTCTTCCGCCGCGAGTTGCCGGCGAAGCGTGAATCGAGCGGAGATGATCTGTTCTCGCGCCTGTGCCGGGCGAAGACCGAGGACGGTGCGGAGTTCTCCGACGACGACATCGTCAACCACATGATCTTCGTGCTGATGGCCGCCCACGACACCAGCACCATCACGCTGAGCAACATGGTCTACTGGCTCGCAAAGCATCCGGAGTGGCAGGACCGCCTGCGCGACGAAAGCCGCGCGCTGGCCACCGCGACGCCGGACTTCGAGCAGCTCGCGAAGCTGGAGACGATGGGCTGGGTCATGAAGGAAGCGCTGCGCCTGTGCGCACCGGTGCCCGGCATCCCGCGCCGCGCGGTGCGCGACTGCGAGTACAAGGGCTTCCGCATTCCCGAAGGGTCTTTCGTCAACATCAGCCCCTGGTTCACCCACACCTCGCCGCACATCTGGAACCATCCCGAACGCTTCGATCCGGAACGCTTCAGCGAAGGCCGCGCCGAAGACCGCGCGCATCCGTTCAAGTGGGTGCCATTCGGCGGCGGTGCGCACAAATGCATCGGCCTGCATTTCGGCGAGATGGAGGTCAAGGCGATCCTCCACCAGATGCTGCTGCGCTTCCGCTGGAGCGTGCCGGAAAACTACGTGATCAAGCAGGACTTCACGAGTTTGCCTATACCGAAGGATCGGTTGCCGGTGACGTTGGAGAAGCTGGCTTAATCACCCCACCAGAGTCCGTTCGTGTCGAGTGCCGAGCCGCAGGCTCGGTGTATCGAGACACCAGAGCTAACTGGGGCGGCATCTCGATACACCGCGCGCTTTGCGCGCGGCACTCAATGCGAACGGGCTTTTGTTGTTTCTTCAGGGGTCTAAAACAACCCGTTCGCATCGAGTGTTGCCCGCGCAGCGCGCGGGCATTGTATCGAGATGCCGCAGCGGGACCAGCTACTCCCACTCGATCGTCGCCGGCGGCTTGCCGGAGATGTCGTAGACGACGCGCGAAACACCGGGCACTTCGTTGACGATGCGGCGGCTCGCGATATCGAGCAGCTCGTACGGCAGGTGCGCCCAGTGGGCGGTCATGAAGTCGATGGTCTGCACCGCGCGCAGTGCGATGACGGGTTCGTAGCGACGACCGTCGCCGGTGACACCGACACTCTTGACCGGCAGGAACACAGCGAAGGCCTGGCTGGTCTTGTCGTACCAGCCGGCCTTGCGCAGTTCCTCGATGAAGATGTGGTCGGCGCGGCGCAGCGTATCTGCGGCGGGTTTGGTCACTTCGCCGAGGATGCGCACGCCAAGGCCGGGGCCCGGGAACGGATGGCGATAGACCATCTCGCGCGGCAGGCCGAGTTCGACGCCGATAGCACGCACTTCGTCCTTGAACAGTTCGCGCAGCGGTTCGACGAGCTGCATGCGCATGTGCGCCGGCAGGCCGCCGACGTTGTGGTGCGACTTGATGACGTGCGCCTTGCCGGTCTTGGCGCCGGCGCTCTCGATGACGTCCGGATAGATCGTGCCCTGCGCGAGGAATTCGACTGCAGTGAGCTTGGTCGCCTCAGCCTCGAACACGTTGATGAATTCGCGGCCGATGATCTTGCGCTTCTGCTCGGGATCGCTGACGCCAGCGAGTGCGCCGAGGAAGCGCGCCTCGGCATCGGCGCGGATCACCTTGACGCCGAGATTCTTCGCGAAGGTTTCCATCACCGCGTCGCCTTCCTGCAGACGCAGCAGGCCGTTGTCGACGAACACGCAGGTCAACTGGTTGCCGATCGCCTTGTGCAGCAGCGCAGCGACGACGCTGGAATCGACACCGCCTGAAAGTCCGAGCAGGACCTTCTTGTTACCGACCTGCTCACGCACGCGGGCGATTGCGTCGTCGACGATGTTGGCCGGTGTCCAGGCATTGCCGCAGCCGCAGATGTCGTGGACGAAGCGCGAGTAGATCTCCTTGCCCTTCGTCGTGTGCGTGACTTCCGGATGGAACTGCACGGCGTAGTAGCCGCGCGACTCGTCGGCCATCGCCGCGAAGTCGAGGTCATGCGTCGAGCCGATGCGCGTGAAGCCGGTCGGCAGCGTGCTGACGTAGTCGCCATGCGACATCCAGACGTCGAGCAGGCCATGGCCTTCGGCATTGGCGCGGTCCTGGATGTCCTTGAACAGCCGCGAATGGCCGCGCGCGCGGAACTCGGCGTAGCCGAACTCCTTGACGCTGCCCGGCGAGACCTGACCACCGAGCTGCGCTGCCATCGTCTGCATGCCGTAGCAGATGCCGAGCACCGGCACGCCGAGCTCCCACACCGCATCCGGTGCGCGCGGCGAGCCGGCATCGAGTGTCGATTCCGGACCGCCGGAGAGAATCACGCCCTTGGCGCCGAAGGCCTTGATCGCCTCGTCGCTCATGTCGAAGGGATGCAGCTCGCAGTAGACGCCGAGTTCACGTACGCGACGGGCAATGAGCTGGGTGACCTGGCTGCCGAAATCGAGAATCAGAATCTTGTCGTTATGAATGTTCATCTGGTTGCGTTCCGGGCGTCGCGTTGCAAATGCCTTGCGCGAATCGTGGCGAGGAAGCGTGACTCTGCTTCAAGCTGCTGCAACCTTTGCAGCAAAGGAATGGCGGCGACACGCTGGCGACGCTCTCGTTCCTCCGCCGCGTTGTGTGCGTCCCAGGCGGCCTTTTCCGCCTCGGATATCGGCTTAACGGTCGAGGCTTTCGAGGTAGGCGATGTCATGCAAATCCTTGGGGCGCCCAGCGCGGCGCTTCATGTCCAACAAGGTCTCCACGCGCGGATAGCGGAACTCCACACCTGGAAGAATCTCTTCCGCGTGCGCCATGCCGTACTCGGTGTCGAAATCGAAGGGCTCGGTGACAAAAATGTCCAGGTGAGTCTGTGGAAATTGATCCGACCAGAAGTTGAGAACAACCATCCCCTTTTCCGCAATCAGGCGTTCGCGAGCTGTCGGGTCGCCGAACTGTGCGCTCGTTACAGGGACCAGCGGACGATAGCCAGCGCGCTCCAGCGCCTTGAAAGCTTGGCCCACATTCGTCGCATCCAACTGGATCACAAGATCGATATCGTGGGTGATGCGTTCACCGCCAAAGGCATAGACCGCCAGACCGTCCACCACCAGAAACCGCACCTTTGCCTCCGTCAGTTCTCGGCTGATAGCCTCGAAAGCAGCGAGTACAAAGGTGCCGGTCATGGCTTACTCAACCCGGTAATTCGGTGCTTCCTTGGTGATCGACACGTCGTGGACATGCGATTCCTTGACGCCGGCCGAGGTGATCTTGACGAAGCGCGTCGTTGTGCGCAGCGCTTCGACCGACTGGCACCCGGTATAGCCCATGCAGGCGCGCAGGCCACCGATCATCTGGTGGACGATGGCCGCCATCGGTCCCTTGTACGGCACGCGGCCTTCGATGCCTTCCGGCACGAGCTTTTCGACTTCCGACGTGGTGTCCTGGAAGTAGCGGTCCTTCGAGCCCTGCGCCATCGCGCCCATCGAGCCCATGCCGCGATAGGACTTGTACGAGCGGCCCTGGTAGAGCTCGACATCGCCCGGCGCTTCCTCGGTGCCGGCGAGCATCGAACCGACCATTACGGTGTACGCACCGGCGGCGAGTGCCTTGGCGAAGTCACCGGAGTAGCGCACGCCACCATCGGCAATCAGCGGCAGGCCGCGGCTCTTGAGCGCTGCAGCCACGTCCATCACCGCGCTGATCTGCGGTACGCCGACGCCAGAGACGACGCGCGTCGTGCAGATCGAGCCCGGACCAATGCCGACCTTGACGCCGTCGGCGCCGGCGTCAGCGAGTGCGAGTGCGGCATCGCCCGTCGCGATATTGCCGCCGATAACCTGCAGGCTGTCGCCATAGAGTTGCTTGATCGCGGCAACGCGATCGATGACACCGCGTGAATGACCGTGCGCGGTATCGACGACGACCACATCAACGCCGGCCTCGACCAGTGCGGCAACGCGCTCATCGGTATCCGGACCGGTGCCGACGGCGGCGCCGACCAGCAGACGACCGCGCGAATCCTTGCTGGCGATCGGGTGGTCGGTCGACTTCTGGATGTCCTTGACCGTGATCATGCCGCGCAGCTCGAACTTGTCGTTGATCACCAGCACCTTCTCGATACGGTGCGTGTGCAGCTTGGAGATCACCTCCTCGCGCGACGCGCCTTCCAGCACGGTAACGAGCCGATCCTTTGGCGTCATGACCTTGGAAACAGGTTCACCAAATCGGGTTTCAAAACGGAGGTCGCGGCTGGTGACGATGCCGACGAGGTTCTTGCCGTCAACGACCGGTACGCCGGAGATGCGGTTGGCGCGGGTCAGCTTGAGGACTTCGCCGACGGTCATGTCCGGCGGGACGACGATCGGGTCGGTGATGACGCCGGATTCGTACTTCTTGACCGCGCGCACTTCGGCGGCCTGGCGTTCGGCCGACATGTTCTTGTGAATCATGCCGATACCGCCTTCCTGGGCCAGCGCAATCGCGAGCTTGGATTCGGTGACGGTGTCCATCGCCGCGGAGATCAGCGGGATGTTGAGGACGAGGCGGCGCGTGAGGTGCGTCTTGAGGTCCACCTGTCGTGGCAGCACCTCCGAGTACGCTGGCAACAGCAGCACGTCGTCAAAGGTGAGCGCTTCAGACTGGATACGCATGGCGATGAACGCGTTTGAGATGAAGCGCGCCATTATAGGACAAGCCGGGTCCGATTTGCTTTGGCGGACAGACTTTATTTAACGAGTACCGGCTTGCAGTCCCATATAAGGAGTGTCTGATCCCCGCCCTGTCGCAGCGCTCCTGCTAATCTTTCGCCCCCATGAGC
>JALYJV010000491.1 GCA_030775105.1 Pseudomonadota bacterium
GTCTTGAGCTTGGCGATGTCCTTGTCGTCGATCAGCTTGTGGTTGACTGCCGGCACCGGGTCCTGCCAGATGAACTGCTCGCCCGGCACCATCGCGCCGAGGTAGCGCGAGGTCGGACCCATGTCTCGATGGGTCAGCTTGAACCAGGCCTTGGCGTAGGCGACTTCGAGTTCCTTCGGGTTCTTCAGCCAGTTCTCGGTGATCTTGCGATAGGCCGGGTCTTCCTTGAGCGCGAGGTCGGTCGTGAACATGATCGGCGCGTGGCGCTTGGTCTTGTCGTGGGCGTCCGGCACCAGATTCGCGGCCTGGCCCTTGGTCGGAATCCACTGCTGCGCACCGGTCGGGCTCTTCGACAGCTCCCATTCGAAACCGTAGAGGTTCTGCAGGTAGTTGTGCGACCACTGCACGGGGCTGACGGTCCAGGCGCCTTCGAGACCGCTGGTCATCGCATCGCCACCGGCACCCTTGCCACATTTGTTGTGCCAGCCCAGGCCCTGCTCTTCCATGCTCCCGGCTTCGGGCTCGGCGCCGACGCAGTCCTTCTCCTTGCGTGCGCCGTGGGCCTTGCCGAAGGTGTGTCCGCCGACAATCAGCGCCGCGGTTTCCTCGTCGTTCATGGCCATGCGGGCGAAGGCCTGGCGGATGTCACGCGCCGCGGCCAGCGGGTCCGGCTTGCCGAGCGGACCTTCGGGATTCACGTAGATCAGGCCCATCTGCACGGCGCCGAACGGCTTGCCCAGTGCGCGGTCGCCGCTGTGGCGCTGGTCGGCGAGCCATTCCTTCTCCGGGCCCCAGTTGACCTCCGCGGGCTGCCAGCCATCTTCGCGGCCGCCGGCAAAACCAAGAATCTTGAAGCCCATGTCCTCCATGGCGACCGTACCGGCGAGCACCATCAGGTCAGACCACGACAGCGCGCTGCCGTACTTCTGCTTGATCGGCAGCAGCAGACGCTGCGCCTTGTCGAGGTTGGCGTTGTCCGGCCAGCTGTTCAGCGGCGCAAAACGCTGCATTCCACCGTCTGCACCACCGCGGCCATCGATTGCGCGATACGTGCCGGCGCTGTGCCAGGACATGCGGATGAAGAACGGGCCGTAATGACCGTAGTCCGCCGGCCACCAGTCCTGCGAGGTCCGCATGACCGCCGAGAGATCTCTCTTGAGGGCGGCCAGATCGACCTTGGCGAACGCCTTGGCGTAATCGAAACCGGGGTCTGCGGGGTCGGCCGACGCGGCACTGTCGCGTAGCGGGGCCAGATTAAGACGATTCGGCCACCAGTAATTGTTGTCGGGCGCTGCTTGCGCGCTCGCAAGGTGCAGAGAGGTCAGGGTCGCGATTCCCACCGCACACGCGGTGAGTACCGAATGGACATTCTTGAACATTGGGGTCTCCTCGGTTGGAATGGTCTGCAACGCACCGATCGGTGATTCCCCCTGACCGGCGCCCATGCACCCTATGGTTGGCCATCCGATGGGTCCAATTGATATTCGGCAACGTCTCCATAGCCATTTCTAATGCCGTCACCGGCGCGGCGGATTCAGCAGACAGGCCGCCCACGCAGGTAAGCTTGCCGGCTATGCAAGAAGCCTCCCGCGATTTACTCAAGAACAAGAAGGTTTCCCGCCTCGAGCGGCGTGACCAGACCAAATTCCAGCTCAAAGCCGACTGGGCGCCTGCCGGCGATCAGCCGGAGGCGATCCGCCAGCTCAGCGAAGGTCTGAAGGACGGCCTGCTGCACCAGACCCTGCTCGGTGTGACCGGCTCGGGCAAAACCTATTCGATCGCCAATGTGATCCAGAACCTGCAGCGACCGGCGCTGGTAATGGCGCCGAACAAGACGCTGGCGGCGCAGCTCTACGGCGAGTTCCGCGAGTTCTTCCCGAACAATGCGGTCGAGTACTTCGTCTCGTACTACGACTACTACCAGCCCGAAGCCTATGTGCCGAGCACCGACACCTTCATCGAGAAAGACAGCTCGGTCAACGAGCACATCGAGCAGATGCGCCTGTCGGCCACCAAGGCGCTGATGACGCGGCGCGACGCGATCATCGTCGCGTCGGTATCGGCGATCTACGGCCTCGGCGATCCGGAAAGCTATTTCCAGATGGTGCTGCACCTGGTGCGCGGCGAACGCATCAAGCAGCGTGACCTGATTCACCAGCTGACGGCGATGCAGTACACGCGCAATGAAGTCGCGATCGAACGCGGCACCTATCGCGTGCGCGGCGAAGTCATCGACATTCACCCGGCGGAATCCGATGCCGACGCGCTGCGTGTCGAGCTGTTCGACGACGAGATCGAATCGCTGAGCACGTTCGATCCACTGACCGGCGAGGTGAAACAAAAGCTGCCGCGCGCGACGGTGTTTCCGAAAACGCACTACGTGACGCCGCGCGATCAGTTGCTCAGTGTGCTCGACGACATCAAGGCCGAGATGGTCACCCGCGTGCGCAACTTCAAGGAAGCCGGCAAGCTGCTCGAAGCGCAGCGCATCGAACAGCGCACGCTGTTCGATCTGGAGATGATCCGCGAGATCGGCTTCTGCAACGGCATCGAAAACTACTCGCGCTATCTATCGGGCCGCGCGCCCGGCCAACCGCCGCCGTGCCTGCTCGAATACCTGCCGCCGGACGCGATCATCGTGCTCGACGAATCGCATGTGACGGTTCCGCAGATCGGCGCGATGTACAAGGGCGATCGCAGCCGCAAGGAGACGCTCGTCGAGTACGGCTTCCGCCTGCCGTCGGCGCTCGACAACCGGCCACTTCGCTTCGACGAGTTCGAACAGATCGTGCCGCAGACGATCTTCGTCTCGGCGACACCCGGCAACTACGAGAAGGACAAATCGCAGGGCGCGATCGTCGAGCAGGTCGTGCGACCGACCGGCCTCGTCGATCCGCAGGTCGAGGTGCGCCCGGCGACGAGCCAGGTCGACGATCTGCTCGGCGAAATCCGCCTGCGCTCGGTCAAGCAGGAGCGCGTGCTGGTCACGGTGCTGACCAAGCGCATGGCCGAAGACCTCACCGACTATCTCAGCGAGAACGGGGTGAAGGTGCGTTACATGCACTCGGACGTCGATACCGTCGAGCGTGCCGAGATCATCCGCGACCTGCGCTTGGGCCTGTTCGATGTGCTGGTCGGTATCAACCTGCTGCGCGAGGGTCTGGATATCCCGGAAGTCTCGCTGGTCGCAATCCTCGATGCCGACAAGGAAGGCTTCCTGCGCTCCGACCGCTCGCTGATCCAGACCATCGGCCGCGCCGCACGTCACCTGACCGGCCGCGCGATTCTGTATGCCGATCGCATGACCGACTCCATGCGCCGCGCGATCGGCGAAACCAACCGGCGCCGCGAGAAACAGGAAGCGCACAACATCGCCCACGGCATCACGCCGGCCGGCGTGCAGAAGCGCATTGCCGATGTCATGCGTTTCGGCTACGAGGACCTGTCAGGAAAGGCGCTGATGGCGGCAGAGGTCAAGGCGCACTACGAAGTTGTGTCGCCCGAGCAACTGGGCAAGCAGATTTCCAAGCTCGAAAAGGAGATGAAGCAGCACGCGCTGAATCTGGAATTCGAGGCCGCCGCCAACAAGCGTGACCAGGTCCGCAAACTGCGCGAACGGGCCCTGCTCAACAACGGCTAAGCGTCTTTGGTTTGAGTGCAAACACCTCTCCGTTCGTGTCGAGTGCCGCGCGCTTGCGCGGTGTATCGAGACACCGGCGCTGCAGTAGCGGCATCTCGATACACCTGCTTCGCAGGCACTCGATGCGAACGAGGCTTTGTGTATCCGAAGAAACCGAAAACGCTCTAAGCGCCCCGGAAGTGCGCTCCCGGAACGCGCACGGAGGCTGTCAGAAACACGAGACCAGAAACGAAAACAGCACCGCTAAGGTGCTGTTTTCCTACCAATTTGGTAGGCGCGAAGGGACTCGAACCCCCGACCCCCACCATGTCAAGGTGGTGCTCTAACCAGCTGAGCTACGCGCCTACGGTTTCCCGAAGGGCGCGAAGTATGACGGCTGGTCGGGACGAGTGCAACAGCTCCAGGATGTTCGCTCTCCATGTCGTCATCTACTGCGATCCGGCGCACATTTTCCGCCTAAGACGTGCTCCTATACTGAGATTCCTACGGCCCGCGACCCCCATGGCGAAACGCACGCTCAACAAGGACGGCATCCTCGCCAAGGCCACCGCGCTTATGAAGCAGCGCGGAATAAAGGCGGTGACGGTTCGCGGCCTCGCCGAAGAGCTGAATGTGACGCCGATGGCGATCTACAAGCACTTTGAGAACAAGGACGACCTGCTCAGTTCCCTGCTCGAAAGTTTCATTGCCAACGCCGATGTCCTGCCGAAGACGCCGTTGAGCTGGGATCGCTGGCTGCACCACGTCGGCAAGGCGATGTGGACAGCGCTGACCACCGAACCGGGCTGGATGGCGCTGATCACGGCGTCAAGAGTCCGCATCGGTGGCGTGAAAGTGCTGGCGGCCTGCATGGACGTCATGGAGGATGCCGGATTCTCGGCCGAACAGGCGATGGAAGCCTTCTTCTCGATCGTCCATGTCAGTGTCGGTTCCGCCTGCCTGCAGTCGCGCCTGGAACGCATGGACATGGCCCAGCCTTTCGACGTCTCGGACCCACAGCTGGTGCAGCGCGTCCTGCGTGATCTGAAATCCACCGAGGTGCTGCGCGAGGCGCACCGGATCGAACGCAGCATCGACCTGCTGGTGACTGCGCTGCACTCGCGCCTTTCCACCTGAACTGCGGCGCGTTACACGCGCCAGTTGGCGTGCCAGTCCCAGAACTCGGCGCTGCGCTTGTACGCCTTGCGATCCAGCGCCACCCCTGAGCCGCCTTCCTCCACGCCGAGCGCATTGCGCAGCATCGTGATCGGTGCGAGCGGTGTCTCTTCCGGCGTCATCGTCGCCAGACAACCGACCACGCCCCAGTCGGTGTCGATCGGCGTGCCTTCCTTCGCCATCTGCGCGCGGTCGTAGAGGATCACCAGCAGATACTCGGCACGCAGCGGCTCCACGCCCTCGAACCAGCGATTGAGCACCGGCAACTCGTCATCGTTGCGCGCTTCGTAGGCCGAGCGCAGCAGGTGCCGGTTCTCCGGCGTGATCTCCACCGTCGCGCAGCGCGTCTCGGTCCAGTTGCGATGCACATGCAGCACACAGAACGGCGCGTAACCTTGCAGCACCTTCAGTGGCGCCTCGCGGTTGATGACCTGCTCAAAAGCCTCGGCAGTGCAGCCGACGATCGCATTGCGACGACCGGACACGGGAAACAGGCGACGACGGGCAAACGGAGTCAGGACGATGCTCATGCTTTACAAAATTCTGTGGATGGGAAAACGCTGAACTGCGCTCGTTACTCGGGCTTGAGCTGGTCCGAAAAATACGTCCGCACCTTGTCGCGCTTAGGCAATGCAACCGCCTGGATGTACGGCTGGCCCGGATTCAGCGCCGCGTAGTTCTGGTGATAGGTCTCGGCGACGAAGAACTCCGTCAGCGGCTCCAGTGTCGTCGCAATCGGTGCGTTGAATGCGCCGGCATCGGCGAGCTTCTTCATGTAGCGCTGCGCGACTTCCTTCTGCTGATCGTTGGCATAAAACACTGCAGAGCGGTACTGCCGTCCGTGATCGTTGCCCTGGCGATTGATATGCGTCGGGTCGTGCGCAACCGAGAAGAACACCTTGAGCAGTTGGCCATAGCTGATGCGAGTTGCATCGAAATCCACGCGCACGACTTCAGCGTGGTCGGTCAAGCCGGAGCAGACGGTCTTGTAGTCCGCGGTCTCCTTGGTTCCGCCGGCATAGCCGGACACCACTTCGAGCACGCCGTCGAGTTGACGGAACACCGTGTCCACGCACCAGAAGCAGCCGCCGGCTAGCACTGCCGATTGCTTCTCGCCGGCGTCGACCGCGATATCAATGCCCGGCTCGGGGAACTCCGCTGGTGTCAGCGGGTGGTCATCGCCGCGCGACTTGGAGAAAAGGCTCATCGAAGACTCCTGATGTAGGTGGGCTGATTTTCTCACCCTATTCGATTGTGAACTGTTATGAGAACCATTATCATTTGTGAACGAGTATCGGCTGCGGCCAGCCACATCCCTGCACGCCACGCGCCGGCTCGCCACTCATTTCGGGGACTCCTTTATGGAATTGCTCGCCTGTCTGCTCATGTTCGGCGCAGCGGTCTGCTGGCTGCGGCCGGCACCTGCGCACGGCGGACAGGCGCTGGAGTGGCGTTTGCTGAGCGCGCCACTCGCGGCAGGAGCCCTGCTGATCTGGCTCGAACTGCATGGCGATGGCGGCCTTGCGCGCTGGGCATTGAGTGTCGCTGCAATGGCGACGGCTGGATGGCTTGCACAATCGTCGCGCGAGCACGCCCTGCTGCAGCGCCCGGTCTGGGCCGTGGGCTCGGTCGGCATTCTCGCCGCCGGCCTGCTGTGGAATGTCGCCGGCGCGCAGGAAGCGGGAGCCGAACCCAGCCATCGCGCCGAGACCGCCGCCGAGATTCCTGCCAGCACTGACTCGCTGCAGACGGCTGCGCCGTATCCCGCCATTCCGGTTGGGTCCATCGTCGCGTCGCAGCCAACTGAGACGCGCACCGAACTGCCGGAGATTGTCGTCACCGGCACGCGCACCGAGCACACGCTGGACGAAAGCCCGGTCGAAGTGCAACTGATCAACGCTGCGGACATCCGCCGCAGCGGCGCGAGCGATCTCGCCGAGCTGCTCGAACGCGAAGGCGGCATCTACGCCACCCGCCTCGCCGGTCGCGGCAGCAGCATCGAGATCCAGGGCCTGTCATCCGAACACGTGCTGATCCTTGTCGATGGCCGGCGCATGATCGGCCGCATCAATGGCGCGATCGACCTGACCCGCTTGCGTGTCGGCGCGATCGAGCGCGTCGAGATCGTCAAGGGCCCGAGCTCGGCGCTGTACGGTGCGGATGCGCTCGGCGGCGTGGTCAACGTCATCACGCGTCGCGGCGCGTCCGAACCGCAAGCGCAGCTGACCGCGCGCATCGACACCGAAGCGAACCAGGACTATCTCGCCGACGTCGGCTGGAAGCTCGGCGATCTGCGCGGCCAGAGTGGCGGCAGCTATCTGCGCATCGAGCCTTTCGATCTCGATGAGTCGACTGCGGCGACCGATGGCATCGACGGCGAAAGCCGCTCGGCCTACACCGAAGCGGACTGGAAGGTCTCGAACGACTTCACGCTCGGCATGAGCGGCGCGTACAACCTCGATGACAGCCGTCGCGTCGATGGTGGTGTCGCCGGGCGCGTCGCCAACACGCGCAAGCGCATTGAGGACTCGCGCATCGGCATCGCGCCGCGACTGCGCTTCGGTCGCGTCACGCAGATCAGCGGCGACCTCTACTACAACCGCTACTTCGATCAGTTCCTGCAGCGCAATCAGGCTGACGGCAGCGTCAGTATCGACGAGGAAACCCTCAACGAACTGGTTGTCGCCGCGGGCCAGTTCGAGACGCGCATCGATGCACACCGTTTCGTGCTCGGCGGCGAAAGCCAGTTCGAGCAACTCGATGCGGATCGCCTCGACAGCGCAGGTGAACGCGACCGGCAGTCGGCCTATCTGCAGGACGAATGGACGCCGGCATGGAATGACTATCGCCTGGTGATCGTGCCGGGCCTGCGCTATGACCGCGACTCGCAGTTCGGCAGCCAGGTGTCGGAGAAGCTGGCGCTGCGCTATGCGATGACCGATGCGCTGACACTGCGCGCCGGTTATGGCCGCGGCTACCGTGCACCGGACTTCAAGCAACTGCTGTTGCGCTTTGACAATCCTGCGGTCGGCTATCGCGTCGATGGCAATCCGGATCTGCAACCCGAGCACAGCGTCGGCTTCAATCTCGGGGCGATCTGGCAGCTGACCCGCGCCGCAAGCTTCTCGCTCGGCGCCTACCAAAATCGCGTCGAGGATCTGATCGAGATCGTCCAGATCGAAGGCGGTCCGCCGATCGTCTTCAGCTATCGCAACATCGCCTCGGCGCGCCTGACCGGCATCGACGCCCAGGCCCGGTTGCAGATCGGCGAACCGCTGGAGCTGCGCGTCGGCTACGGCTGGCTGCACAGCCGCGATCAGGAAAGCGGCGACTCGCTCAGCGGGCGACCGGAGCATCGCGCCAACGCGGCGCTGCTGTTCAAGCAGCCGCACTACAACGCGCAGCTGCGCGGTGTGTGGATCGGCGAGCGCGTATTCGCGACCGATATCGACACCGGCGGCGCGCCGTCCGCTGCCGGCACGTCCGATGCCTATGCCCTGTTCGACGCCCGCGCCGAATGGACGCGCTGGAAGAACTACAGCGTCGCCATCGGCATCGACAATCTGTTCGACGCCGGAGATTCCTCGTTCCTGCCGATTGCACCGCGTGCGGTGTATCTCGAACTGCAATTCCGCTTCAAGACACCATGATCACGACCCGCACAACAACACGACTGGCGTTCGCACTCGCCGCTCTGATGCTCGGCGCCTGCGCAGAAGATATCTCCCCGCGCGATCAGGGCCCCGACGAACCCGGCCCGGAAACACCGGTACTGCCGGGCGCTGGCGGTCCGCAGGCGCAGTTCGCCAAGCACGCCGAGGGGTATTACCAGGCGAGCATCGACGCCAGCGGCAGCGACTGGGTATATCTCGATCTGGGCACGCAGACGCAGGTATTTCCGACCGCGCCGGAAGCGAGCAATGAATGGGACATTGCCCTGCTCGGCACCGACATCAAGCTCAATGGTGGCGCTTCCGGCGCACCTCCGAGCGGCTTCGGGGTTGCGGTCTACGCAGAGAAAACTGCGGTGGGTACGGCGTATCCGTTCGAGGAAGTCGATGCCGCACCGACAGCGACCGCAGTCGACTACGTCAGCGATCAGGGGCCGCTGCTGCCGGGCTTGCGCTCGCGTCTGGCGATGACGCGCCATCCGGCGGCGGATCAATCGCCGAATGCATTCACCGGCGCCGGCGATCACGGCTGGTACAGCAGCACCGGTACGACGGCCGGATCGCAGATCACGGCGCGCAGCAATGTGGGCTATGTCGTGCGTGGCGTCGAATGCCGTTACTTCAAGCTGCGCATGACCGGCTACAGCGACGCGCATGCGACCTTCGACATCCTCGAAATCCCCGGCCCCGAATGCAGCGTTGCCGGCGGCGAAGACGGTGAGCCCGCGCCGCTCGGTCGAGCGACATTTACTGCCGGCAGTACCAGCACCATTGTCGACCTCGACGCCAGCAGTGAAGAACAGTGGGTCTACCTGAGCCTGCTCCATGCGCAGCAGGTCGTGCCGGCCAGCGCGGCGAATGAATCTTCCGGTTGGGATATCGCGTGGAAGCGTTCCGACATCAAGATGAACAGTGGCAGCTCGGGTAGCGGCACCGTCGAACTGTATGCCGGCCTGCGCGACGCCTGGGATCTGCGCACGAATGTTCCTGCCGACGCCGAATGGCATCGCGACACGGCAGCCGACACGCTGGCCTTCGTCACCTATCCGCCACGTGAAATCGGCGGCGAATGTGCGTTCAATGCCGACGGCGACTACGGCTGGTATTACTATTCCGGTTTCTGCGACAAGGGCAACGGCAACCACTACATTTCACCGCGCGATGTCGTCTATGTCATCCGTGACACTGCAGGCAATCACTGGAAGCTGCGCGTGCAGCAGTACTACGGCGATGCCGGTGAAGCCGCGCATCCGCGCTTCGAGTACGCACCGATTTCTCCTTAGAGTTGCCGCCATGAACAAAAGCTCAGACGCCGCCCGCATGCTGGTCGCCAGCAATCACCAGGGCATCCTGTCGACATTGTCGCAAGAGCTGGACGGCCATCCGTTCGGTTCGGTCGTCGCCTTCGCGCACGACGAGCGCGGCATGCCGACCATCCTCATCAGCTCGATTGCCGAGCACACGCGCAACATCAAGGCCGATCCGCGGGTATCGCTGACGCTGGCCGAAGCCGGTGCGGATGGTCAGGCCTTGGGCCGCGTCACCCTGGTCGGTCGCGCATTGCCGGCGGTTGCAGACGACGAAATCACCAGTCGCTATTACGCGCGTTTCCCGCAGGCCGTTGAGTATCATCAGGCGCACGATTTCTCGTTCTATCGCATCGAGGTGTCACGGGTGCGCCACATCGGGGGCTTCGGTCGGATCCACTGGCTGGCACCTGAGACGGTGTGCCGGCGCAATCCATTCAGCGCCGCTGACGAGCAGCGCATGGTTGCGCACATGAACGCTGACCATGCCGATGCGATGCGCGACTACTGCCGCATGGCCGGTGTCGAGATCGGCACCATGCAGCCACGCATGAGCGCGATCGATGCCGACGGCTTCGATCTGATGCTCGACAAGTCTTTGCTGCGCATTCCATTCGAAGCTGCAGTCAGCACCCCGGACGAGGTGCGCAAAGCCATGGTCGCCATGGTTCGTCAGGCACGCGCGGCTACGACCACATGAGACTGCTCTCTGACGATTTGCGCCAGCGACTGTCGAAGCTGATGCAGGTAGGGTTCTGGTTCTTCCTTATTAAAGGG
>JALYJV010000492.1 GCA_030775105.1 Pseudomonadota bacterium
CCCATGCACCGTTCCAGACGCTGCGGTGGTCTGCCGGTGCGCGCTTCAGGGCTGGGCGTTCTTCGCTCAGGAACAGCACAGGCAACACAGTCATGGCGAGCATCGCCGTCATCGCAATGAACATCGCCTGCGAACCGAACTGCGCAAACATCCACAGCAGCAGACCACCGCCGAGCATCATGCCGACGCGGTAGCCGCCGGTCTGGATGCCGTTGCCCAGGCCGCGTTCGCGCGCCGTTAGCAGATTCACCGCGAGACCATCAGTGGCGATGTCCTGCGTCGCCGAGATCAGGTTGAACGCGAACAGCGCGAGCACGAGCAGCCACAGCGCGCTGGCTGCATCAATCAGCGAAAGCAGGGCAGCGCCGATCACCGCGCTCATCTGCAGCGGCAGCAGCCATTGCCGGCGCGTACCGTAGCGATCGACCAGCGGGGCCCACAGGAATTTCAGCGCCCACGGCAGATACAGCAGGCTGGTTGCACTGATCATTTTCAGCGACAGGCCTTGTTCACGCAGCAGCACCGGTAGCGCTTGCGTGAAGAATCCGTATGGAATGCCCTGTGCCAGATACAGCGCAGCGAGCAGGCTCCAGCGCTGTAAATTGCTCATCCGGAAATCGCTTACTTGCAGCGCCACTCGTAGCGGCCCGTCAGCGCGCTTTCGAGAACGACATGGTCGCCAGGCACGAGCGGGCCGACGCCCTTGGGTGTGCCGGTGTAGATCACGTCGCCCGGTTCCAGCGACCAGGTCTGGGAGAGGATGTGGATCTGGCGCTTGACCGTGTAGAGCATGTCGCGTGTATTGCCGCGCTGGCGCAGTTCGTTGTTGACGTGGCAGGTGAACTCGATGTCCTGCAGATCCTGATCGAGGTAGGGACGGAAATCGCCGAGCGGTGCGGCACCGTCGAACGCCTTGGCGAGTTCCCAGGGCTTGCCCTTGGCCTTGAGTTCGGTCTGCAGGTCGCGCAGCGTGAGGTCGAGTCCCAGCGCGATGCCGGCGACGCTGTCGAGTGCGTGCTTGAGTGGAATGTCGCGGCCGCCGCCGGTGAGCTGTACGACCAGCTCGGCTTCGTGATGAATGCTGCCGCGCTTTTTCGGCAGCATGATCGGTTGACCTTCTTCGACTACTGCCGAAGCGGGCTTCAGGAAGACTACGCAATCGGTGTCAGGCGCGGACACGGTGCCTTCGCGTAGCGAAGTGGGTGCAGGACGCGCCTGTCGCGCCGACTCGCGCGCGCTTCGAACTGAAGTCGCACTTTCGTCGGCGCGGGCAGCGTGGCCGAGATGAGCGAGCTCGGCGACATGCTCGGCGTAGTTCTTGCCGATGCAGAAGATGCGATTGACGCTCATGCGCTACTCCGGTGTGCCACTTCTCAGCATACAAAAACAAACGGCTGCCGAAGCAGCCGTTGTCTGACGCAATGGCATGAGGCTCAGATGCGCTCTTCGATACCGAAGGCAGCGAAGCCCTTCTTCTTGAAGTTCTCGCGGAACATGTCGCGCAGTTTTTGCGCAGTGCTGTCATATGCGGCCTTGTCGGCCCAGGTATTGCGCGGATTGAGGATGGTGCTGTCGACGCCCGGGCAGGACTTCGGCATCTTCAGGTTCAGCGTCGGTTGCACTTCGGTCTCGACGTTGTCGAGTTCGCCGTTGAGCGCGGCGTTGAGCAGGGCGCGCGTGACCTTCAGCGACATGCGCTTGCCGGTGCCGTGCGGGCCGCCGCTCCAGCCGGTGTTGAGCAGGATGCAGCGCGCCTTGTGGTGTTGCATCTTCTCGGCGAGCAGCTTGGCGTAGACGTTCGGCTTGTGCGCCATGAACGGGCCGCCGAAGCAGGCCGAGAACGTCGGCTGCGGTTCGGTGACGCCGACTTCGGTGCCGGCAACGCGCGCGGTGAAGCCGGAGACGAAGTGGTACATCACGTCCTTGGGCTCAAGGATCGAGATCGGCGGCAGCACGCCGAAAGCGTCGGCGGTCAGCAGCACGATGGTCTGCGGATGCGGACCCTGTCCGTTCGGCATCACGTTCGGGTTGGCGTCGAGCGGGTAGCTGAAGCGTGTGTTCTCGGCGATCGAGCTGTCGAACAGATCAAGTTCGTCCGGATGGCACTCTTCCATCTTCTTGCCAGGCAGCGGCGGCACGTTCTCGATGATGGTGCCCGGCTTGCTGAGTGCCTGCGCGATGACCGGCTCGTTGTTCTTGTCGAGGTCGATCAGCTTGGCGTAACAGCCGTCTTCCAGATTGCACAGGCCGTTGTCCGACCAGATCGTTTCGTCGTCGCCGATCAGGCGGCGCGACGCATCAGCCGACAGCGTGGTCTTGCCGGTCCCGGACAGGCCGAACAGTATCGCCGCATCGCCCTTGGCGCCGACATTGGCCGAGCAGTGCATCGACAGACGGCCCTGCTTCGGCAGCAGGTAATTACCGACGGTGAAGATGGTCTTCTTGTTGACGCCACAGTAGTCGGCGCGGCCAGCGACGAGGCAGATGCGGTTTCTGGTGTCGATGATGACGGCCGTTTCAGAGCGGCTGCCGTCACGTTCCGGTTCGCAGACGAAGCTCGGCACGTTGAGCATGGTCCAGCGGCGGTCGTCGACATCCTTCACGCCCTGCAGGTTCTTCGGGAACATGTTGTGGCAAAACATCGCGTGCGTCGCGTATTCGCCGACGAAGCGATACGGCACGGCGAAGTCGGCGTCCGAACCCATGAAAAGGTCCTTGACGTAGAGCGTGCCCTTCCTGTCATTGAGATGCGCGACGACGCTCTTCAGCAGGCCTTCGTACTTGGCCGGGTCGTAAGGCGAGAGGTCGGCCTTGAACCACATTTCGTCGGCGACTTCCGGCCACTTGACCGCAAAGGTGTCCTTGGTGCGGCGACCGGTGCAATCGGGATCGGTGTAGTAGACCAGCGGCCCCTTGACGCCCAGCTTGGTCGGGAAAGCCTTCTGCTCATCCGAGGGACCGCCGCGACGTACGCGACCGCGGTCATTGGCGATCGCTTCGTGAAACAGCTCTTCTTTCTTGAGATTGTATTTGTATGTGACTGTTTTTAAACCAAAGAGCGTTTCAAGGTCGGCCTGAAAAGTCATGCAAATACCTCAGTGGCAAGGGTCCGGAAGGGGCATCCGGCCCAAAAAGAGCGCAAATGGTAAGGATGGGGGGTTAGCTAGGCAAGCTGCATAACGAAACGCTTCTGTTCGCGCTACGAAAATGACCCCGGAGTGATCCGGGGTCATCGTCGTTACTGGGTTTCGCTGCGCAACCCTATCTGCCGACAGGGATTAGCCCATTGCATCCTCGGGCAGCTTGAAGCCGGCCACCGATTCACGCAGTTTCTGCGACAGCAGGCTGAGCTCCTCGACCGCGCTCGCGGTCTGGTTGGCCGAGCCGGAGGTCTGCACGGCGATGTCTCGAATGACCTGCATCGTGCCGGCGATCTTGGTTGCCTGTGCCGACTGGTTGCGTGCCGACGAGGAGATGTGCGCGATCAGCTGCGACAGTTCCTGCGACGAGCTTTCGACCTTGGTCAGCGCCTGACCGGCTTCTTCTGCGCTCTTCGCACCGACCACCACGTTCTGCGTAGAACGTTCCATCGAGACGATGGCTTCGTTGGTATCGGCCTGAATCGTTTTGACCAGGGTTTCGACCTGGCGTGTTGCGTTGGCGGCGCGTTCGGCGAGGCGCTGGACTTCGTCGGCAACCACCGCGAAGCCACGGCCTGCGTCACCGGCCATCGCGGCCTGGATCGATGCGTTGAGCGCCAGCGTGTTGGTCTGTTCGGCGATGTCGTTGATGAATTCGATGATGTTGCCGATTTCCTGGGACGATTCGCCCAGGCGCTTGATGCGCTTGGACGTATCCTGGATCTGCTCGCGCAGCGCGCTCATGCCCTGGATCGTGCGATTCACCGTCTCGGCGCCGTTGTGTGCCACCTGCACCGAGGCCTGCGCCTGGCCGGCGAGTTTCTCGGCGCTGGCGGCCACCTGCTGCATGGAGTCGGAAGTCGCTGCAATGGTGTTGGCCACCGCGGAGATTTCACGCGCCTGGCGTTCCGAGGCCTGGTTCATCGTCAGCGCGGTCTGCTTCGTGTTCGAAGCGGCGCTGGCGATTTCGGACGACGTCGACGTGATCGTACCGACCAGGTTACGCATGTTCTGCACGGTGTAGTTGATGGAGTCGGCGATCGCACCGGTGAAGTCCTCGGTGACGGTCACGTCCACCGTGAGATCGCCGTCAGCCAGGTTGGTGATTTCGTCGAGCAGCGACAGAATCGCCTGCTGCTGCTTGGCATCCCGCTCTTCGGCAACCTGCAGACGGCCGCGCGTGTTACGGACAGTGACGACGATGAACACGACCAGCAGGATGATCGCAAGACCGCCGGATACGGCGACAACGATGGGCAGCACGACCTGGCGGACACGCGTGTCCAGCAGTTTCTGCTCCAGGCCCTTGGCGGTGGCAATCACGTTGGCCGCCGCGCCCTGCAGCTGACCCGCTGCGATCTGCAGCTTGTCGACGTCCGCTGCGTTCTGCAGCAGGCTTGCGCTGGCACGGGCCACCGGCGCAAACCGCTCCTTCGCAGCCTTGGCCTGGGTGCTGACCGCAGGATCGATGATCAGCGCCTCGTTGGTATCGACGAAGTTACGAACTTCCGCTTCCAGTGCCTGCGCGGTGGCCAGGGCATCGCGGCCGCGGCCGAGTACGCCGCGTGCTTCGGTGGTGATGCGTTCGAGGCGGACAAGCTGGGCGATCGCCGGATTCTTGCCGGCACGACCGCCGAGACGCTCGGCGATATCCTCGTAGCTCGTAAAGACATCGCCGCTGCCGGCGGTGCTGTGGATGGCGCCGATGATGACGTCAACATTTTTTACCGAGTCGCGCCAGGCGTTCTCGCCGGACAGCACGCCCTCAGCAGTGACCTTGAGCTGGCTCCAGGCAGCGGCAACCTGCGCGACATCGTCTTGCGCCGCCTCGGGTGCCGCTTCGATCCCGGCGTCTGCATCGCCCTGGGCGAGAGCGACGACATTGAGGTCGAGGTCCTCAATGCGCCCCAGCAGCGTCAGGAAGTCAGGTGTCCTGCCGCGCGTCGCTGCTTCGCCCACGTCGACGACTTCGCCAACATCCGATGAGATCGAGCGTGCGAGCACGACCCAGGTTTCGTCACGCGTGTCGACCTGCTGCAGGTAATAGAAGCCACCCATCGAGATCGCGATCAGGATGACTGCGAGAATCAGTGTCGCAAGTTCGCGACGGGTGCCTCGAATTGTATTTTTGCCGGCCATTATCTCCCCCTAGAGAAGCTGCGGTGGTCTGCGCTTACTTGCCGAGCACCGTATTGATTTTCGCCAACAGGTCCGATTCTTTGACCGGCTTGACCAGATATTCCTTGGCACCCTGACGCAACGCCCAGACGCGGTCGGTTTCCTGGTTCTTGCTGCTGACCACGATCACCGGGATGTGCGCAGTGGCTGGGTCCTTGGACAGGGTGCGCGTGGCCTGAAAGCCGTTCACGCCGGGCATGACCACGTCCATGATCACAACGTCCGGCTTCTCGCTGCGGACGCGCGGAATCGCGTCTTCGCCCGAGCCCGCGTCGGAAACGGTGTGACCGGCGCGCTGCAACTGTCCACGCAGATGCTCAACATCCGTCGGTGAGTCGTCCACGATCATTACGTGTGCCATCGAAATCTTCCCCCGCCCAAAAAGCGGAACTGTCAGCCAAGCAATTGGCGAAATTGCCCAAATCAAGACCCATCAGAGTGGATCGTCCAAATATCGTCAATGTTACGACGCTGCGAACGCGGACTGTATACCAAGCGCCGCATCGCAACTATTCATCCGGCAAAAACCGTCAGGTCCCGACGGTCATTCCCGCTGGCGCCCGGGCTTCCCGCACGACGTGGACGGCAGGCCCTGGGACGGGCTTCAGCTGCCGTTTGCCGCAGCAGTTGGATAGACCTCACTCCCTCCATGCAGCATCCGTACCACGCGACCGCGCAGTGATTTGCCGAGAAATGGCGAATTGCGCCCGGCGCTGAGCATGCGCTCGGCATGGAGCACCCATTTCTGATCGGGATCGACCAGGGCCAAGTCGGCGGATTCGCCCGGCTTGAGGCGGCCTGCGCCCGCGCCCAGCGCGGCACCGGCAATCGCAGCTGGCCCACTGGTGATGCGGGCAATCGCCTGCAGTGGCGTCAGCAGACCCGTGTGCACCAGCGCCAGGGTCAGCGGTAACAGGGTTTCCAGCGCCGAGATGCCGGGTTCGGTCAGCGGATACGGGTTAACCTTGGCATCCAGCTCGTGCGGCTGATGGTCCGAGCACACCGCTTCGATCACGCCGCTGGCAACGGCGGCGCGCAGGGCGTCACGGTCTGTCACCGATCGCAGCGGTGGCCAGACATGGCACTGGGCATTGAAGCCGTCGACATCGATGTCGGTCAGATGCAGCTGGTGCGCGGCAACGTCGGCCGACACCGGCAGCTTGTGCGCACGCGCCGATTCGATCAGGCGCACACCGCGTGCGGTCGAGAGGCGGCAGAAGTGAACGCGCGCGCCGGTGTCTTCGACCAGCGAGATCCAGAACCGCAGCGCGGCGACTTCGGCCGCTGCGGGGATCGGATTCAGGCCGAGACGGGTCGCTACCGGACCTTCATGCGCGCAGCCGCCGGCGGCGAGCGCGGCGTCCTGCGCGAAGATGTGGACCGGCAGTTCCAGACCCTTTGCGTATTCGAGCGCGCGGCGCGCGATTCGCGAATCGGGAATCGGCGCATAGGCGTTGCTGACACCGACCGCGCCGGCGCTGCGCAGTGCCGACAGTTCGGCGAGGGCATCGCCGCCCAGCTGCTTGGTCAGAGCGCCGAGGGCGTGAACACCGAGGCCGCCGGTGTTCTGGGCAATCCGCTGCAGGCGGATCAGCATTGCCGGGGTATCGATCACGGGCGAGGTGTCGGGCGGAATCAGGACATGGGCGATGCCGCCGGCCTGCGCCGCCGCGGTTTCGCTGGCGATACTGGCCTTGTGGTTCTGGCCGGGTTCACGGAAGCGCGCGCAGAGGTCGACCAGACCCGGAATCAGCCACAGACCGCGGGCGTCGATCTCACGCGCCGCGCTGCGATCCTTGGGTTTGACATCGATTGCCTTGATGCGGCCGTCTTCAATGAGCACCTGCGCGACCTGATCAAGGCCGCTGGCCGGATCGAGCACGCGGGCGCCGCTGATCAGCAGGCTGCCGGTAGTGGCAGCACGACCGGCCGGTGAGCGTGCGCTGGCCGACCACTCCTGCTGCTTGCTGCTGGCTTTGGGTGCTGCTTTGACTGTGGCTTTCGTGCCGCGGGTTGACTTGCCGGACGAGGATTTCATCGGCGGCTCCGGCGGCGCAGCAGGCTGCTGGTCTTGGCTGGCGCGGCAGGTGGCTTGCCGAGGATCATGGCCATGACGGCCATCCGTACCGCGATGCCATGGGTTACCTGTTGGAGGATTAGCGATTGCGGACCGTAGGCGAGGTCGCCTTCGATCTCGACGCCGCGGTTGATCGGCCCGGGATGCATGATGATCGCGTCGTGGCGCATCTTCTTCATGCGCGCGCGGGTCAGGCCGAAGTCGCGATGGAACTCACCCATCGACGGCAGGTAGGCGCCGAGCATCCGTTCCTTCTGCAGGCGCAGCAGGATCACCACATCGGCGTTGTCGAGGCCTTCGTCGAGTTCATGGCAGACCCGCACGCCCATCTGCTCGATGCCGGCCGGCACCAGCGTCGGCGGAGCGACGACGCGGATGTCGGTCGTACCCAGTGCGCGCAGGCCGTGGATGTTCGAACGCGCGACGCGCGAGTGCAGCACGTCGCCGACGATGGCGACGCGCAGCTTCTTGAAGCAATCGATGCCCGGACCCTTGTAGCGGCGGATCGTGAACAGATCGAGCAGACCCTGGGTCGGATGCGCGTGACGGCCGTCGCCGGCGTTGAGGATCGCGACACCCGGCGCGGCATGCTGTGCGAAGAAATGCGCGGCGCCGGAGGATTCGTGGCGGACGACAAACATGTCGGCCTGCATCGCTTCCAGTGTCTTGAGCGTGTCGAACAGCGTCTCGCCCTTCGATGTGCTTGAAGCCGCCATCTGCAGGTTCAGCACGTCGGCCGACAGGCGCTTCGCCGCCAACTCGAAGGTCGTGCGCGTACGTGTGCTCGGTTCGAAGAACAGATTGACGATCGTGCGACCGCTCAGCAGCGGCAGTTTCTTCTCGGGGCCACGCAGCGATTGGTCCAGGGCCTCGGCGGTATCGAGGATTTCCGTCAACAACTTCGCGCTCAAGCCTTCAAGGGTCAGAAGGTGGCGCAGGCGGCCGTTGCTGTCGAGTTGTAATTCTGGACTCATGCTAGGCGCGTATTGTGGGTGTTTGTCAGCCACAATGAAAGCGCTTCAGAGGATCGACCTGTTAGCTGGCTTTGGGAGGATGACATTGCAGTTGTCCCCATCTAGCATGAGACGCACAACCCACTTCGCAGCCGGTAAAGGCCGGGACCAGGAGCGGGAATCGATCCGCTCCGGCTCAGTGCGCCCGGCGTGGACAGAACAGCGGCCAAGGAGGGCTGTCATGACGGCTCAGGATAAGAACGGGCGCGGCTGGCGGGCGGCAATCGGCTTTCTCGCGGGGCTGGCGTTCCTGCATGGGAGCGCTGCTTCAGCACTCACCGATGCGGTGCCAATGGCCTATAACCCGGACCCTGCGCTGCAGTCGGATACCGCCGCGGGAAGCAGTTCTCTCCAGTACCTGCAATCTCCGGGTGCGCGCCAGGTCAGCGACGACGGCCGCTACGCCGTGTTCGTCAGCAATGCGCCGAATCTGATCGCGAACCAGAGCGGCACTCCCGGGATGCAGAACGTCTTTCTGTACGACGCGCAGACAGCGACTGTGCAGCTGATCAGCCATGTCGCAGGCTCACTCGCTACGGGCGGCAGCCGCCCCTCTTACAGCCCGACGATCAGCGCAGACGGGCAGCGGGTGGCGTTCTACAGCTGTTCGAGCGATCTGTTCGTGGGGCTTACTGCCGGGGGCTGCGAGATTTACTTGTACGACCTGGCCAACGATGCGACGCGACTGGTCAGCCATACGCCAGCTTCGGCAACGGCGGGTGGGAACAGTCGCTCCTCTGACCCGGTGATCAGCGCGGATGGGCAGTGGATCGCGTTCTACAGCTGTGCGACAGATCTCATCGAGGGCTTCTCGGATGGTGCCAGGTGCATCTTCAACGACGAGATCGAAGAGGAGTCTGGCGATGTCTATCTGTACGACGTCGCCAATGACAAGCTGCGCTTGGTCAGTCACGCGGCTGGTTCGGTGACGAAGGGTAGCGACTGGGTTTCCGGAGGCGCGGCAATCAGTGCGGACGGACAACGAGTCGCGTTCGAGAGCTGTTCGAGCAATCTGATCGCAGGGCTTTCCGTCAGTGGCTGCGAGGTTTACCTGTACGACGTGGCAACTGCTGCCGTGTGGCTGGTAAGCCATGCGGCAGCTTCAGCGATGGTCGATGGAAACGGGGGGTCCAGCCAGCCAACGATCAGCGCGGATGGGCAGCGCGTGGTGTTCCACAGCGATTCGACTGATCTGGTTGAGGACTTTTCCGGCAGCGATGATTCCCGAGAGATCTACCTCTACGACGCGGTAGACGGCTCCATCCGGTTGGTCAGTCACATCCCGGCGTCCGCGACGACTGGCGGTGGCGGGAACTCGGATCTGGGTGTTTCGAATTCGGTCGCTCCCAACCTGGCAATCAGCGCGGATGGAACGCGAGTGGTCTTCACCAGCTGTTCGAGCAATCTGATCACGGAATTCTCGGACCCGGACTCCGGCAGTGATCGTTGTGGTGAGGTTTATCTGTATGACCTGGCGGACGGCGCTGTGCGCTTGATAAGCCACGCGGCGGCTTCGGTAACGGCAGGAGGCAATCGCGAATCGGACAGCCCGACGATCAGCGCGGACGGACAACGGGTAGCGTTCTACAGCTGTTCAAGCAATCTGATCGCAGTCTCTTCGGATGGCGACGCGTGCCCCGAACCCGGACGCGGCGAGGTATATCTCTACGACCTTACAAATGACGCGCTGCGACTGGTCAGTCATGCGGCCGATTCGGCCACGGTGCGCGGAAACGGCTTGTCCTACGGGCCGGTGATCAGCGCAGACGGCAGGATCGTCATCTATTCGAGCACAGCGACGACTCTGCAATCCGGGATCGCCGACCTCAATTATGGTACCGATGTGCTGCGCTACTCCGCGGAGAGTCAAGGCAACCGCTATCTGACGCTTGCTGCGGAAAACTCGATCCGAGTACGCCTCGGCGACAGTGGGTTGCAGCCAGCGGCGGCTGCGAGCCGGCGTTTGTTGAGTGATGACGGTCGCTATGTAGTGTTTCTCAGCAGGGCGCCGAATCTGTTTGTGGGCCAGGCCGGCAGGCTTGGTATACAGAACGTCTTTCTCTACGACGCGCAGACGGCGACTGTGCGCCTGATCAGTCATGTTCCAGGCTCACCGACAACGGGCGCCAACGGTGATTCCGAGAAGCCGGTGATCAGCGCGGATGGTCGCTGGGTAGCGTTCAGGAGTTGCGCAACCAATCTGAGCCTTGCGTCTGGCGGCAACCGTGACTGCTTCAATGGGACTTACCAGATTTACCTGCACGACGTCGCCAGCGGTGTCACGCGGCTGGTCAGTCACGCAGCGAGCTCTGCGACGGTGCGCGGGAATCTTGGTGGCGACAATCCGGTGATCAGCGCCGACGGCCAGTCGCTGGCGTACTTCAGTTGTTCACGCAACCTGGTTGCGGGGTTCTCGAACGGCGGTGGTGGTTGCGGCGAGGTCTACCTCTACGACGTCACCAACGACACGACGCGCATGGTCAGCCATGTGGCAGGTTCGCCGGCTGTCGGCGGGGACGCAACCGGCTTCGATCCCGTAATCAGCGCAGACGGACAGCGAGTGGCTTTCACCAGCTGCTCGAACAATCTGATCGCGGGATTCTCGAACGGTGGTGGCGCTGGCAGTTGCGGCGAAATCTATCTATACGACGTCGCTACCGACGCAATGCGATTGGTCAGCCACGCTGTGGGTTCGACGACGGTGGCAGGAAACAGCTACTCCAGTAGCCCGGCGATTAGTGCTGACGGGCAGCGAGTGGCGTTCGTCAGTTGTTCGAGCGATCTGATTCCTGATTTTTCGGATCAACGCGAATGCGGTGAAATTTATCTGTACAGCGTAGCCGATGATTCGCTGCGGTTGCTCAGCCGTGCGGCAGGCTCAGTGACCGCGGGCGGCAACCGTTCGTCTTCTGGCCCCGTAATCAGTGCAGACGGGCAGCAGGTTTCTTTCAGCAGCTGTTCGAGCAACTTGATTGCGGATTTCGCGGACAGCGGTCCCTGCGGTGAGATTTATCTGTACGACCTTGACGAAGACACACTGCGGCTGATCAGCCATGTGCCAGGTTCGATGACAGTGGCTGGGAACAGTGGCTCCAGGAGTCCGGTGATCAGTGCGGACGGGCAGCGGGTGGCGTTCATCAGCTGTTCGAGTGATCTGACTGCAGATTTTTCAGATAACGGCGAGACGGTGACAGGGAACTGCGGCGAGATCTACCTGTACGACGTAGCGGACGACTCGCTGGAACTGGTCAGCCATGCGGCGGGATCGGCGGCGGCCGGGGACAGTAACTCCGAAGGACATGCCATCAGCGCTGACGGCGCTGCGGTTGTGTTCAATAGCTATTCCAGCAATCTGTCGGCGATTTCCGTTTTTCCCGCCGACATAGGCGCCTACTACTACAGCGCGCCGCGCACTTCCGGAGGCAGCAGTGGCGGCGCGATCGGCCTCAACAGCCTACTGCTGGGACTTTTGGCGCTGACGCTGCGGTGTTCGCGCCGAATATGGACCAGCTTGCCAGCTCCGCCAGTGCTATCCCTGCCTTAGCCGCCCTGCAGCCGGCTGTCCTGCATCTCCGACAACCACTGCTGCAGGATCACCCTCGCCGCCTGCGCATCGCGGTCACCCTTGCGGACGCGGCGGGTCATCTGGCCGCTGGCGCGGGCGTCGCGCAGGAAGTCGTCGGCGGCGCGTGAGCTGAAACGCTCGTCGGCCAGGTGCACCGGCAGCTTGGCGCGCTCACCGAGGCTGTTCGCGAACTTGCGCGCGGCGGTCGTGATGGCCTGGTCGTTGCCGTCTTCGAGCAGCGGAAGGCCGACGATCAGAGCGCCGGGGCGCCATTCGGCAATCAGCTTGGTAATCGTGGTCCAGTCACCGGTAGGCAGCGCAGACAGCGCGCGCGCCGTTTTTGTCACATCGTCGCCCACCGCCGTGCCGATGCGCTTTTCGCCGTAATCGAAGGCCAGGTAAATCGGCATCGTCGGAACTCGCTGACCCTCAGTGCTCAGGCGTGGCCAGCTTCACCGGTGAATTGCGTGACGTCGACACCTAGCAGCTTGGTCGCTGCCTGCCAGCGATCACGCGGCGGGGTGCGGAACAGGATCTGCTCGTTCAGCGGCGTGTTGAGCCAGGCGTTGTGCATGATCTCGGTTTCGAGCTGCCCAGCGCTCCAGCCGGCATAGCCGAGCACGACGAAGTAATCGGACGGACCGTCACCCTTGCCGATGGCGTCGAGAATGTCGCGCGAGGTCGTGATGTAGAGGCCGTCGTCGATCGCCATCGACGATTCCCAGCCGCTGGGATCGCGATGGATGACGAAGCCGCGCTCAGGCTGCACCGGGCCTCCCCAGTAAACAATGCGGTCGTTGTCGACTGAAGCGTGGTCCAGGCCCATCTGATCCATCATTTCGACCAGCTTCAGCTCGGTCGGTCGATTGATCACCAGGCCGATCGCACCGCTGTCGGAGTGCTCGCAGAGCAGCGATACCGTGTGATTGAAGTTTTCGTCGTCCAGGCTGGGCATGGCGACGAGGAACTGATTCTTCAGGGAGGCGTCGGTCTGGCTCATGGAACCAGTATCGGCCGCTATCCCGCGGAGTCAAGCCGCCCGCGGCGGTTCGCGCGACGGCAGGCGCTGAAGCAGGGCCTGAGCGGCCAGCCCGGTGGCCAGACCGAACAGCAGGGCAACGCTCATCAGCAGCGGTAGCAGGCGCAGCAGGCCCGGATGGGGCACGAAGACTTGGTAAGCCAATGCAAATTGCCCGGCCATGTGAGCCAGCGCGGAAATGACCGACAAACCGATCGGCGACAGGCGTAGCGCAGGGACGGCTCGACTGAATGCATAGGCCATGCCCAGGGCACTCAGACTCGTCACGGCGCCCGACAGCGACAGCCAGAATCCCGGCGCCATGAAGCTGCCGACGAGCAGGCTGCCGACGAGCACGCGCAGCAAGGACACCCACAGCGCCATGCGCCACGAATAGCGCAGCAGCACGATCAGGGTCACGACATTCGCGAGGCCGGGCTTGATGCCGGGGATCAGGGTCGGAAAGCCGGCTTCGAGCACATGAATGACGATGGCGAGCGCGGCATAGCCGGCAACCAGGCGGTCTTCATGCGTGGGAATCAGTGACGGCACTTCTAGAAACTCACCGCGTCGAGGCCTTCGCCGGCATTGCCACTCAGGCTGATGCTGACGCGATTCGGTAGGCAGGCGGCGGCGTCACCGCTGTGGGAGAACCAGCCGCCATGGACGCAAACCTGATTTCGGCAGGGGCTGCTGATGAATCGGACGCGGCCATTTTCGACCTTCAGCATAGATGGGCCGACACGGCCGTCGATCCGGATCTCGCGATCAATGTCCAGCGCATAGCGGCCGAAGGTTTCGCTCGCAACACGCACCTCGAACTGTGTGGCGGCGACCGGCGCCTGCCAGTAGCGCGCAAACAGGATTCCGATGAGCGCTGCCGCTGCTGCGATGGTCAGCACGTCGCCGCGGGTCACGGCAGGATCTCGACCTGCGCGCCGTCGGCAAACTGCATTCGCGGCGCCAGCGCTGCGCTGATCTGGATTCGGCCATCGTCGAGCACCACGAAAGCCTGTGAGATGCCAAGGTCGCTGGCGACCTGTCGCCAGGCCTGCGGTCCGGCGACGAACAGCGCAGTGCTCGCGGCATCGGCGAGTGCGCCGCTGCTTGCTATGACGGTTACGGCCCGCAGGCCACTTGCCGGCATGCCGCTGTGCGGATCAAGCAGATGGTGATAGCGCTGGCCCTGGAAATCGAAATAGCGCTCGTAGTCGCCGCTGGTGATGACTGCCTCGTCGTCCCGGATATCCATCGATGACAGCACGCGGTTGTCGGCATCCGGGCGTGGATGGCGCACGCCGACACGCCACGGCCGTTTGCCGCGCTGACCTGCTGCGCGGAGGTTGCCGCCAGCGTTGACGATGGCGTTCGGGTAGCCCTTGCGGCGCAGTTCGGCGATGGCAAGGTCGGTCGCATCGCCCTTGGCAATGGCGCCGAAGTCCAGCCAGATGCCGGCGGCGGGGCCGTACCGGACGGCGTCCACGGACAGGGCTGGGGCGGCCGCCAGGGCGTGCGTGATCTCGGTGGTCTGTGCAGGCTCTGGCGGTGCGCTTCGGAAGCGGGTTTCATCGTTGAAGCCCCACAGCTCGGTCAGCTTGCCGACGCGGATGTCGAAGCGCCCGCCGCTGAGCGTGCTGTAACGCGCGGCAACCGCAAATAGCGGCTGCAGATCGGGCGGGATTTCGATGACTGCGCCGCCGGCGAGTTGCTGGTTCAGCTTGCCCAGCGTGCCATTGCCCCAGGCACTCCAGCGTTGGGCGTAGGCGTCGAGCGTGGCCTGCAGATCGCGTAGCACCTGTTCTGCGGCCGGCCGATCCTGCCCCTTGTCCAGGTACAACGAGACCGACAGGATCGTGCCCATTGCGAGGAATTCGCGCTCGACGAGGCGATCATCGACGCCGGATTGCGGGCGCAATGCGAGCCAGATCACAAGGGCAGCAAGCCCCAGGCCGACAGCGAGCTTGCGCAAGCGCTTCACCGGATCTGCCTCACGAACGCTGGGTCAAACGTCGCTCGATCGCCTGCATCAGATCGCCGCCGATATCGGTGCCGTAGACCTTGTCGATCTCGCGCGCGCAGGTCGGCGAGGTGACGTTGATTTCGGTCAGGTGCTCGCCGATCACATCGAGGCCGACGAACAGCAGCCCCAGCTCCTTCAGGCGTGGTCCGATCTGTGCAGCGATCCAGAGGTCGCGTTCGCTGAGAGGTTGCGCACGCCCGCTGCCGCCGGCGGCGAGATTGCCGCGGGTTTCGCCGGCCATCGGCACGCGGGCGAGGCAGTACGGAACCGGTTCGCCGTCGACCATCAGGATGCGCTTGTCGCCATCCTTGATCGCGGGTAGGTAGCACTGCGCAACGATCGTGGTCTGGCCGTTGTTGGTCAGCTGTTCCAGCACTGCACCCAGATTCATGCCATTGGTGCCAACGCGAAAGATGCCCTGGCCGCCCATGCCATCGACCGGCTTGTAGATCACGTCGGCATGCTCGATATGGAACGCGCGAAGCGTCGCCATGTCGCGCGAGAACAGCGTTGGCGGTGTGCATTGCGGGAACCACGCGGTGAACATCTTCTCGTTGCAGTCGCGCAGGCTGCGCGGCTTGTTCGCGACCAGCGCGCCCTGATCTTCGGCACGCTCCAGAATGTAGGTAGCCGCGATGTACTCCAGATCGAACGGCGGGTCCTTGCGCATCAGGATCGCATCCAGTTCACCGAGCCTGACGGTCTGCGCATCGGCCGTGAACTCGAACCAGTGCTGCGTGTCGTCGAAGACCTTCAGCGCACGCGCCCGGCCCAGCGCGACGCCGTCGCGCAGCCAGAGGTCGGGCATCTCCAGATACAGGATCTGCCAGCCGCGCTTCTGCGCCGCGAGCAGCAGCGCCAGCGTCGTGTCCTTGTACGGCTTGATGCTGGCGATGGGGTCCATCACCACGGCCATCGTGCGGGTCATTGACCGGGGCTCCTGACGGGCTATGCGACGACGGCAGCGTCGGCCATCTGCTGGGTGGTCTCGATCTCCCTTGCCGCTGCGAGAGCGGCGAGGCGGGCGACCACGCCATAGGCATAGAAGCGGTTCGGCCGCTCGTCCGGGCCGACCGCCGGATCCGGATGACTGCAGCATTCCTCGAAGGCCAGCGGTTCGAAGCGCATGCCCGGGGCGTTGAGATTTTCCTGGTTGCCGCGTGTCGAGTTCAGACGGTAGAAGCCGCCGACGACGAACTGATCGATCATGTAGACCACCGGTTCCGCGGTCGCGCCGTCGTCGCCGATCTTCTCGAAGGTATAGACGCCTTCCTGGATGATCGCGCCGGTGACATCACTGCCTTCCTTGGCGCTGGACATGTGGGTGCGCGCCTTGCGGTTCATGTTGCGGATGTCTTCGACGCTGCGCGCGGTCATCACGCCCATGCCGTAGGTGCCGGCGTCGGACTTGACGATCACGAAGGGCTCGTTGGTGATGCCGTACTCCTTGTACTTGGCGCCAATGTCCTCAAGCAGCAGGGCGACATTGGCTTCGAGGCATTCCTCGCCTTCGCGCTTGGCGAAGTTGATCTGGCCGCAATTGCGGAACAGCGGGTCGACCAGCCAGGGATCGAGGCCCAGCAGGGTGCCGAACTCCTTGGACACCTCGCGGTAGAAGCCGAAGTGGTTGGACTTCTGCCGCGCGTGCCAGCCGAGATCCATCGGCGGGATGACCTGCTGGTCGAGTTGCTTGAGGATCTCGGGGATGCCGACCGTCAGGTCGTTGTTCAGCAGCACGGCGCAGGGGTCGAAGCCGGCGACGCCGACCCGGTTGCCATCGCGCTGCAGGGGTTCGAGGCGCAGCACCCGGCCGGAGTCGAGTTGCATAACAGTGGACTCATGCAGGTCCGGGATCAGCGAGCCGACGCGCACATGGAAACCGGCCTTGCCGATCAGTTCGACCAGGGTGGCGACGTTTTCCAGATAAAAGCGGTTGCGGGTGTGATTCTCCGGCACCAGCAGCAGGCGTTTGGCGGTCGGACAGATGCGCTGGATCGCGATCTGCAATGCATGGATCGACAGCGGCGCAAAGGCCGGATTCAGGTTGTTGAAGCCGCCCGGGAACAGGTTGGTATCGACCGGAGCCAGCTTGAAGCCGGCATTGCGCAGGTCGACCGAGCTGTAGAACGGCGGGGTGGTGGCTCCCCATTGTTCGCGGAACCAGGCTTCGATGTCAGCCGAACGCTGCAACAGGGTCGATTCGAGCTGCAGGAGGGGACCGGTGAGAGCGGTGGTCAGTCGCGGGACTGGGCTGTGCATATCTGTTCCGGGTTCGCTGCGGCTTGTGCCGCAAGGGGCTGGCATGGTAGCGCAAGGAAGGCGCTAGGCGTGCCCGCCGATGTAAGGCCCACGGGCTTTGCTGTTAAGTCCCTGCGGGACTGTGCTACAACGCTACGAGTGTTTGTCAGTGCGCATTTTTTTTAACCTTTTGGGGGAGTGAGTGACCACGCAGCCGACTGCAAAAGTCATGGTCATTGACGACAGTCAGACCATCCGGCGCACCGCCGAAACCTTGCTTGCCCGTGAGGGTTACCAAGTCATAACGGCCCAGGACGGGTTCGAAGCGTTGGCCAAGATCGCCGACCACGCGCCCGACATCATCTTTGTCGACATCATGATGCCGCGCCTCGACGGCTATCAGGCCTGTGCCCTTATTAAGGGCAATCCGCGGTTTTCCAAGACGCCGGTGATCATGCTGTCGTCAAAGGACGGCCTGTTCGACCGCGCGCGCGGCCGGATGGTGGGTTCAGATGAGTATCTGACCAAGCCGTTCACCAAGGACGAGCTCCTTGGCGCGGTCCGCGCGCACACTCAAACCTGATCCACCGGTAGCAAGGAGACGCGATGTCGGCGGAGTTGACGAGCTTGCGCAACGATCCCTTTGCGCTATTGCAGGCGCTGGAGGCGCAGGTCCGCGCCGCGCGACTGGACGCAACGGCCGGACAGGCACAGGCCTGGACCGGGTTGGGTTTCCGGCTGGGCAGCACCTGGTTTGTCGCTCCGCGCGACGATGTCCGTGAAGTGATCACGCCGCCGGCGACCACGCGTGTGCCGAATGCACGCAGCTGGGTGCGCGGTCTCGCCAACGTGCGTGGCGAACTGCTCGCGATTGTCGATCTGGCCGGCGTGCTCGGCCTTGCCGATTCCGGGGCACAGCGCGCACAGCGCGTGCTGGTGCTCAACTCCAAGCGTGTTCCGGCCGGATTTCTGGTCGACGAAGTGGCCGGCTACCGCCAGTTCATGCCGGGCGAGCAGCGCAGCGAAATCGCTGCGCAGGGCCAGTCGTATGCTCCGTATCTGCTGGGCGCGTTTGTGCGCGAAGGTCAGCCATGGCTGGCGTTTTCGCTGCACAAGCTCGCGCTCGATGAAAGTTTCCGATCCGCAGCACTATGAAAAGACGCCAGGAATTGCAGGTTTCCGCGGGCATCCATTGGGTGCGCGGAGAGATTGAGCAGAGTATTACCCGCGCCCGCTCGCTGATCGACCATTACGCCGAGAGCGGCGGCAATCCCTTGCAGTTGCAGCAGGCCTATCTCGAGCTGCATCAGGTCCGCGGCACAGCGGCCATGATCCAGTGTTTCGGCATGGCTGCGGTCGCCGCCGAAATGGCGTCGGCGCTGCACGACATCATCCAGGGCAAGGTCGGCGACGCAGAGTCGCTGTATTCCGCGCTGCTCGGCGCAACGATCCAGCTCAGCGATTACGTCCAGGCCCTGACGGAAGGGACACCGGACTGCGCCCTGATCATGCAGCCGACGATCAATGAGCTGCGTCTGGCGCGTGGGCAGCCGGTGCTGACCGAAGCCGACATCTTCATCCAACAGATGCAGGCGCAGGGGCAGGTTCTGACCGTGCCGACACCGCCGGATGGCAGCACTGCGCAGCAACAGGCGCGGCGTCTGCGCCCGGTGTTCCAGAGTTCGCTGCTGGTCTGGATACGCGGTGGCGCCGATGCGCAGACCGCGGCCGCGCGTGTCGGCAAGGTTGCCGAACTGATCGCCTCGCACGCGACCGAGGCCGGCGTCCACCAGTTGTGGCGCACAGCGGCGGCAGCGATCGAAGCCTACCTGACCCAGGGCATCGTCAACGCCCTCGAACTCAAGCGTCTGTACGGCCGGCTGTCGGCACCGCTGCGCGGGCTTGCCGAGAGTGGCGAACTGGCGAAGACCGCTCAAGCCGGTGACCTGGCGCTGCAACTGCTGTTTCTCGTTGGGCGTTCGACCTCGCGTGGGACGCGTGTCAGGTCGCTGCGTGAGGATTTCAGGCTCAGGGCGCTGCTGCCGACGCCGGAAGTGCTGGATCATCAGCGCCGGCGCATCCATGGCCCGAGTACCTCGCTGCTGGCCACGGTTTCCGAAGAAGTCCGCTCCGAGTTCACCCGGGTCAAGGATCAGATCGACCTGATCGTGCGTTCCGGCGGCGGAGACACCGTCGCCACCGCGGAAAGTCTGCGACGCATTGGCGACACGCTCTCGGCGCTGGGGCTCGGACGTTTGCAGCAAGTGGTGCAGGGACAAGCCGCATCGCTGGTGTCCGCTGCGCATCAGGGCGCCGGCGCGCCGGTGTGGATGGATCTGGCGGCATCGATTCTGCGTGTGGAGAACGACCTCGAGGAAGCTCTGTTCCGCCAGATGCACCGGCGTGAAGACGGCAGCTCCGACGAAATCACCGATGACGTACCGGCCTCGCGCGACCTCGCCGATGGCCGCGAGGCGCTGTACCGCGAATTCCTGGTCAACCTCGCGCGCGTCCAGAGTGCAGTCGACAGTCAGCTGCGCGGCGGCACCGTACGCGAGACGACGGACACTGCACAGCTGATTGGCGAGTTGGCGTCCGGTCTGGACATGCTGGGTCTGCCGCAGGCATCGCAACTGTGCGAGCGTCTGCGCCAGTACGCCGCCGGCCCCGCCTTCGCCCACCTCACTGCGAGCACAGCCCAAGCGGAGCGTTTCGCTGACGCGATTGCGGCGGCCGAGTACTACGTCGAATCGATGCGTGCCGGCTTGCCGACTGCGGCGACGCATCTGTCCGAGCTGGCGCGTGCGATGGACGGCATCGATGCGACGCTGGCTCAACCGGTCGTAGAGCCAGGCCGAGCGCCCACACCGGGTGCCGGCGTGCCTGTCGTTGCGGAATTTGGCGCGGGCGACGACCCGGAGATCCGGCAGATATTCCTCGAAGAAGCGGCGGAGGTGGCTGCCACCCTGCAGTCCGGCTATGCGGTCTGGAGTCGTGACCCGCAGGATCGCGAGTCGATGACGACGCTACGTCGCGCATTCCATACGCTCAAGGGCAGCGGACGCACGGTCGGTGCCTTGCAGATCGGTGACTTCGGTTTTGCACTGGAAAGCATGCTCAATCGTTGTCTCGATGGTTCGATCAGCGCCGGCCCGGGTGTGGTCGAAACCGTCAGTCGCGCTCTGGCGCAGCTGCCGGGCTTGATCGCCGCGTTCCGCGATCGTCAGCCACCGTCGGATGAGATCAACGGGGTGATCGAACATGCGCAGGCCTACGCTGACGGACGTACGCCCGGCATGGCGACCGAGCCGGACATGGCCCAGATCTTCCGCGAGGATGCCAATGAGCGCCTCTCGGTCGCCGAAGCCTGGCTCAAGGCCCACGCAGAAGACAGCGGAGCGCAGGCTGATGTCGAGGCGGTGCGCGCGTATCACACGGTGCGGGGTTCCGCGCGCGTGGTGGACGCCCCGGCGGTCAGCGAACTGGCCGGCAACATCGAGGACCTGCTCGATGCCGCGGCCGAAGCGCATTACTACCTGCCTGCCAGCAGCCTTGCAGTGCTCGGCGAGGCAACCGCCATCCTGCGGCAGTGGATCAGCGAAGTCGGCAGCCCGGCGGTCACGCAGCAGGATGCGGCTCCGTGGATTGCGCGGATCAGCGAGTTGCGCAGCAGCGTACCGGAGCTGGGCGACGCCGGCGGCCCCGACCGCCAGCTCGCCGAAATTTTTGCCTCGGAAGCATTCGAACTGATTTCCGGTATCGAGGATCAGCTGCGAGGCTGGTCGGCATCGCCGGACAGCCGTCGCGCGGCCTTGGAACTGAAGTCGCTGACGCATACCTTGCTGGGCGCTGCGCAGATGTCGAGCTGCCCGACAGTAGGCACCGTAGCGCGGATGATGAACCGCGCATTCGACGGCGCTGCAAGCCGCGCCATCGTGATCGATGCCGACGCGCTGAAAACGCTGCTCGGTGTCTGCGAGGGCTTGTACCAATATCTCGACCGCTATCGTGATGGTCGTCTTGAAGACGACGATCAGGATCTGGCGGGGCAGATTGAAGCACTCGACTGGATACAGTCGGAGGTCATCCCCGCGGTGGTGGAGCCGGCTGCCGCCGTCGCAGCACCGGCGGTGGAACCCAGCGCTGTGGAGTCCTTCGAACTGGTGCTGGACGACACGCCGGAGCAGGAAGAGGCCGCCACGGTCGATGCCGCGCATGACGGTGGCACCATTGCATTTTCGCTCGCGGACGACAGAGCGACTGAACTGCCCTCGCTGACGCCGGAAGAGATCGCCAGCGCGCCGGCTTCTGCGCCCTCGCAGCACGATACGATCAAGTTCAACCTCGGCAGCTTTGACGACGAGATCGAGATGCCGGCAGCGCCTGCGGCCGAGGCGCCAATGGACGAAGCGTCCATCGAAATGCCGGTGCCGGCTGACGACGATTGGGTCGATGTCGATGCCGTCGATCCGGAAATGCTCGGCATCTTCCGCAGCGAAGCAGAAGAGCTGATCGAAGGTCTCGATCAGAGCGCCGCAACACTGGAACGCAATCCGGGCAATCTCGCGCCGCTGGGCGAGATCATGCGCCTGCTGCACACGTTCAAGGGTAGCGCACGTGTTACCGGTCTCAACGCGCTGGGCGATGTCGCGCATCTGCTCGAATCGCTGTTCGAGCGTCTCGAGTCAGGTGAAGTGGCGCCTGGTACGCATTTCTTTGCGCGCGTGCACAACGCCCTCGACGGCCTGCATCTGGCGATTGACGATCTCAAGCGCAATATCATTCCCGAGCCACTGGCACTGATCGACGAGTTGTCGCATCCGTTGGTCATTGATGGCCCGGCCGAGATGGCCGAACCCGCTACTGATGTGCCGGTGATAGCGGATATCGCGCCGTCGCCGATGCCCGGGCAGCCCGCGGTGGTCGCGCCGAGCTATAGCGCGCAGTGGACGGCACCCGCCGCGCCGATGGTCAGCGCGATTGCCGATATGCCGGACGGCTTCGACATCGAAGTAGCGCAGACCTTCTCGGCGGAAGCCGAGGAGCTGATGGAAGTGCTCGAAGAGGCACTGCCGCGCTGGCAGGCCTTGCCGGGGGATTTCACGCCAGCTCGCGACATGCTCCGTGCGCTGCACACCTACAAAGGTGGCGCACGCATGGCCGGCCTTGTCGCGATGGGTGATGCGTCGCACGAGCTGGAGTCCTTGATCGAAGGCCTTGAATACGCGCGTGAGCTCAACGCCGATGCACTGCGCGTCGTTGCCGCGGCGGTCGCCGAACTGCGGCGCCTGACCGATCGCCTGCAGCGCGGCGACTACGCCGCACTGGTGCAGCCGCATGGCGACGACAGCGCCGATGAGTACAGTGAGTTTGGCGATGCCGACGCAGTCACGACGCAGGCAGTCGATGGCGCCAGTGCATTGGGCGGGCAGATCGAGTTCAGCACATCAGTCGAATCCCTGCCGACGACGGTTGAAGGCGTCGTGGAGGAGATGGCTGAAGTAGTGCTCGCACCGCTGGTACCGTCGTCAGCGCCCACTGAGATACGCCCGGCTGGCATGTGGGATCCGCAGCTGTTCTGGCGGCCAGAGGATGATGGCGAAGGTCTCGCTGCGCAGCGTCGAGAAACCGCACGCGTGCCGGTGGGTGTGCTCGACAGCATGCTCAACGAGGCCGGTGAAATCTCGATCTATCGCTCGCGCATGGACGAGCACAACGCCGCGATTCAGCTGCAGCTCGGCGACATGGAGCAGGCAATCCATCGCCTGCGCGACCAGTTGCGTCAGCTGGAGATTGAAACCGAAGCGCAGATCGCCGCCCGAGGTTTGATCAAAACCGATGGTGCCGACCGTTACGCTGAGGAATTCGATCCGCTGGAAATGGATCGCTTCACGCGCATGCAGGAACTGTCGCGCGCACTCAATGAATCGATTGGCGACTTGTCATCGGTGCATGCATCGATTGATCAGCTTGCCAGCGAAGCCACCACGATCCTGCTGCAGCAGGGCCGCATCACGACTGAAGTGCAGCAAGGCCTGATGCGTACGCTGATGGTGCCGTTCTCGCGACAGGTCGGTCGACTGCAGCGCGTGGTCCAGCAAACCGCGAGTGATAACGACAAGCGTGCCGAAATCACCTTCGACGGCGTCGAGGCCGAGCTGGATCGCAACGTGCTTGAGCGCATGACCGCGCCGCTGGAGCATCTGCTGCGCAATGCCGTGATTCACGGTATCGAACGTCCGGATGATCGGCTGGCCGTCGGCAAGCCGCCGTCCGGGCAGCTGCGCGTTGCGCTCTGGCGCGAAGGCACGCAGCTGTTCATGGAGCTGACAGACGATGGCCGCGGTCTTGATCTCGATGCCATCCGCGCAACTGCCGTCCGTCGCGGTCTGATGCCGGAAGACGCTACGGTCTCCGACGACGAAGCTGCACAGTACATCTTCATGCCCGGATTCTCGACTGCGCAGAAGCTCACGCAGGACGCCGGTCGCGGTGTCGGCATGGATGTTGTCGCTGCCGAGGTCAAGCAGCTCGGTGGAAGCCTTGAACTGGCGTCAGAGAAGGGCAAGGGTGCGCGCTTCAAGATTCGCCTGCCATTGACCCTGGCGATGTCGCAGTCGCTGCTGGTTGGCGTCGGCCATGAACTCTTCGCAACACCGTTGCCGAGCGTTGAAGGCATCGCACGCATCGGGCGTGAAGAGCTTGAAGGCCTGCTCGCCGCAGGCGGTCCGGAGTACGAGTACGGTGGCCAGCATTACCGCGTACGGCATCTCGCCGATCTGGTCGGAACGCCGCGCGAAGCGCTGACCGACCAGCGCACTGTGCATGCAATTCTGGTGCGTATGCCCGAAGGTATCGGCGGTGAAGAGCGCCGCGTCGCGGTGGTCGTCGACCAGCTGATCGGCAGCCGCCAGATCGTGTCGAAGTCGGTCGGGACGCAGATCAGTGCGATCCCCGGTGTCAACGGTGCGACGATTCTGGCCGACGGTCGCGTCGTCATGATTCTCGACATTGCGGCGCTGGTACAGGATCGCACGCGGCGGTCGCTACATACGATGGCTGCGGTTGCGCATGGCGATGCCGCGCCGGAAGAAGCGCAGCGCACCTTGATCATGATCGTCGACGACTCGATCACGATCCGTCGCGTCACCGAGCGTCTGCTGTCCAAGCACGGCTTCGATACGCTCACTGCCAAGGACGGCCTGGACGCGATGGCGCAGCTGCAGAC
>JALYJV010000493.1 GCA_030775105.1 Pseudomonadota bacterium
CGCCATCTCGGCGAGCGGGCGCACGGTCGATATGGTCGAATGCGTGCGCACCGCAGTCAGTGCCGGTGCTGCGGTGATCGCGATCACCAGCAGCACCTCGCCGCTGGCGCGCGCCGCGACGATGAGCCTGCATGTCGACGTGCACGAAGATACCGACATCTACACGCCGATGACCTCGCGTCTCGCGCACCTGGTTGTGATTGACGCCCTATGCGTCGGCATTGCCTTGGCGCTTGGGCCGGATTGCATCGCCCGCCTGGAGCGGGTCAAGCAGAGCCTGCGTCGCCGCCGGCTCGACGGACCGGTAGGATTGATGGCCAAGCCGCCGAAGAAGAGTCGTTAAGTGAGCAGCACACCCACCCTCGTCGCCGATATCGGCGGGACCAATGCCCGTTTCGCACTGGCGCGCCACATCGACGGCCGGCTTGTGCTCAGCGATATCCGTGTGCTCGCGGTCGAAGGTCACCCGACGATCAGCAGTGCGGCGCAGGATTTCCTGGGGAGCGTGAACGACGCCCAGGACATCGAACGTGCAGTATTCGCAGTGGCGTCTGCCGTCGGTACCGATGCGATCAAGCTGACCAACAGTCCGTGGTCATTCTCCGTGCGTCAGCTGCAGGCCGATCTCGGCATGCCGGGGCTGCGCATCGTCAACGACTTCGCGGCGCTGAGCATGGCGCTGCCGCATCTTGCCGACGCTGATCTCGAAGTGATCGGTCCGGTGAGCGTAGCGGAGGCACGCAATGCAATGATCCGCAGCTATGCGACGATCGGGCCGGGCACCGGTCTCGGCGTTGGCGGCCTGCACATCAACGCGCACGGTCCGGTCGTCATCGAGTCCGAAGGCGGGCATGTCGGCTTCGCGCCGAACAATGACTTCGAGCTGGCGATCCTCAAACACCTGCTCGGCAAGTACGAGCGCGTTTCCAACGAGCGCCTGATCTCGGGTGCGGGTCTGGTCAATCTGTATCAGGCCGTGTGCGCGATCGAAGGCGTGCGTGCGGATCATGCCGATCCGCAGCACATCGTTGCCGAAGCGGACGCGATTGCGGAAGGAACAGCCGACCGGACGGTGCAGACGTTCTGCGCGCTGCTTGGCAGCGTTGCCGGTGATGTTGCAATGACGCTGGGGGCCTGGGACGGCGTCTACATCGGCGGCGGCATCGCGCTGAAGCTGTCGGTGCGCCTGCAGCGCTCTGCGTTCCGTGCGCGCTTCGAGGCGAAAGGCCGGCATGCGCCGCTGATGCAGCGCATTCCGACCTGGAACATCCGCCATCCTGCAGTCGGCCTCCTGGGCGCAGCTGCGTATGCGGCAGCGCCGGAAGCCTGAGCTCAGGCCGTCAGCTACACACTGCGCAGGCTGCTCACTTCGATGTTCAACGCACCGGCTGTCGTGGCGCTGACTCGAATCACGCGTCGCCGCGCATCGAATGCCCACTGTGCATCGCCGCTGACGCTGACCTTGATCTCGCCAGTGAATCGCTTGGGCACGAAGATCTCTGTTGCTGCGCTGATTCCGGCATCCACATCGACGACAGCCATCAACGTGCCGGCTTCCGCGCTGTAGCTGCACTGCTGCAGACGACCCTGCGCGCGCTGCACGTAGGGCCGGCAGAAACCTTCGACCGCACGGCCGCCCGAATCCGGATCATTCGCATCGGTGTGCTGGTCGCGCGAAAAGATCGACAGATCTTCCTGGTTCCAGCCGTCACCGATGCGCAGGTCGTTGCGATTGCTCGCCGTATAGTTCCAGTGCGTCGAAGACAGCAGCAGCGCATCAAGGGCGTCGTACATCAGCGCGAGCGCCGTGCTCTGCGCACTCCAGATGTCGGCGCTGCGGTCGCCCGCCGCCCAACGGGCGTAGGCTTCGCCGTCATTGATGTCGTAGGGGATGCCGCATTCGCCGATCAGGCTTGGTGCGCCGCCGTTGATGCGATCACCGAGCATCTTCAGATAGCCGAGCTGGAAGCGATAGCGATCACGGATCACCTTCTGCTCGTCGGCCGTCAGTGTTTTCTTGAAGCGCTTGCTGACCAGCAGCTCGATGTCGTACCAGTGACTGGCATTGACCGATGCGCTCGGCATTTCCGCCGGGAAGCTGCGGCCCATCACGATGACGTGCGGATTGATCTCGGCGAACAACAGCCAGTCCGCACGCAGTGGACGTATCGTCGCGGCAACCTTGTGATAGAACGGCCGCATGAAATCGCGCTCGGCATCGATCGCGCGATCATTGCGACGGACGAAGAAGTTCTCGTCGGTGAAACTTGCCACTCCTTTTTCGAGCTTCCATGCACCAGCAGCTTCAAACGGATCGGAAACGCCATCCTTCCACAGTGAGATGCCCTGCGGATTGGCATCGATCTCGCTTTCGACGACGAGGTGACTGTCGACGATCGCGAGACGAGGCACTGTGGTGCGCAGGCCGCGCGCAACGCGCAGTCCGTCGAGCGGGGTCCATGCCGGACCGGCGAGACCGACGGCGAAATCACCGGCGACCTTTCCTGACGGGCGCTCGGTCATCTTTCTGCCAATCCAGCCGAGGCCCGGTTCGTTCAGCGTATCGAAGCCGATGACGTTGGCTAGATCACTGACGCGTTCAGCGAGCGCGCGCATCGCGCCGCAGTAGTGATCCTGCAGGTAGTCCTGCACATTGACGCCGTTGATCTTCCAGTCCGGCGTGAACGTTGCGCCGGCAAAGAACGCGGTCCACATGATGCAGTTCGCCGGCAGCCGGTAGTTCACCGGCCAACTCATCGTCGGGTAGCGGTCTTCCTGGCGCTTTTCAGTACTGTTGTAGTCGTAGCGGTACTGCATGACGTGCGCCGCATTCGTCGCGTCGAACGCGCGGTAGTCGAGCCCCAGCGCATCGAAGGTCCAGCACGGCGCGCCGCTGCCGCCGCTCATGCGGCTCCAGACGTCCTGATGAAAGTCGATGAACACGGCGAGATCGCGATCCGCTGCGCGCAGGCACACCGCGCGGATGTAGTCGATGTACTCGCGATCGTGCTGACCCGGGCCCGCATGCTCGACGGCCTCCCACGTCACGATCAGGCGCAGCAGGTTGAAGCCCCAGCCGGCAATGCGGCCCAGATGTTCGTCGGCTTCCTCAAGCGGAAACGGCCGGCCGACAAAACTCACTTCGCGATGATTGGCGAAGTCCGATGGCTTGTCGGTGCCGCCGTCCGGAAACGGCAGTTTGCAGTCGCCACCGAGATTGACGCCGCGCAGGATTACCTGGCGGCCAGCGTTGTCGATGAAGCTCGCGCCGCGCGCGGCTATCCATTGTTTTGACATTATTCTCCCCCTGCTACATGCTGCAGTCATTATACAGTTGGTTAATAAGTTCGCCAGTCTGCCATTTTCAGCAAGGTGGATGACGAGCAAGTTGTGTTGCGCGCAAGGAGATGAGATGAGCAAGGACCTGGGATTCGGCCGCAAGCTGGCGCTGGGCGCCGGCGACTTCGGCTTCAATCTGTACTGGCAGTTCGCATCCCTGTACCTGCTGTTTTTCTACACCGACGTCCTCAACTTGCCGCCGGCGATCGCTGGCACGATCTACATGGCCGCGCTGATCTGGGACGCAGCGCTGGATCCGGTCATCGGTGCGGTTGTCGACCGCACGCGCAGCCGCTTCGGGCGCTACCGCCCATACCTGATGTTCGGCGGCATTCCGCTGGCGCTCGCATTCACTGCGATGTTTCTCGGACCGGCGGGCGGCGATGCCGGTGTCGTCGCGTTTGCGACGGTAATGCACTTTGCGTTCCGTACCGTCTATGCGGTGATCGCGATTCCCTACGCTGCACTGTTCGCGCGGGTGACCAGCGATGCACGGGTGCGCGCCGACCTTGCCGGCATCCGCATGGTGTTCGCGACGCTTGCCGCCGTGCTGGTCGCTGCACTGACACTGCCGTGGGTACACGCGCTGGCGACGCCAGAGTCACCACGCCGCGGCTGGATGCTGCTGGCGATCTTCTTTGGTGCGACGGCGACCTTGTTGCTGTTGCTCGTCGCCTGGGCCACCAGCGGTCACGATGCAGACGAGCCACCGTCCACCGCGAAGATGGAGTGGTCGGCGACACTCAGGGCCCTGCTGATGAACAAAGCACTGCTGCTCGTGCTGGGTGCGGTGATGATCGGCCAGTTTTGCAGCACGCTGTTCGGCAAGAATCTGCTGTACTACTTCAAGTACGTGATGGGTCGTGAAGACCTCGGCGGCATCGCGCTCGCGGTGACGGCATTGACGATCGCGTTATTTGTGCCGATGTTCGCAGTGATCGCCCGTGTCTACGGCAAGCGCAACGCCTGGATCATCGGTGCGATCCCCAGCCTCTGCGGCCTGATCATGTGGCATCTGGTCGACGGCTCGTCGGTGACGATGCACTTTGCCGCGCTCGCCCTGACCGGCATCGGCTCGGCGTCCTACGCCGTGTGCTTCTGGTCGATGCTGCCGGATACGGTCGAATACGGAG
>JALYJV010000494.1 GCA_030775105.1 Pseudomonadota bacterium
GCCCCATCTCGGCGCACATGCGCAGATAGGCCGGTTCCTTGTCTTCGGTATCGAGCGCGATGTGCTGGATGCCGAGCCAGCTCAGCCGCGTGCGCATCGCCTCCGATGGCCGGCCGCTGATGACCGCCAGCTGCAGGCCCTGCTTGAGCGCGAGCTTGATGCCGTAACCGTCGCGGACAAAATTGGTCTTGGTCTCTTCACCATTCGGGCCAATGTAAAGCTTGCCATCGGTCAGCACGCCGTCGATGTCGAGGAACAGGCAGCGGATGTCGCGCGCGCGGCGCTGCACTTCTTCCTTGGTGAGCAGGCTCACGGCTGCACCCGATGTTCTGTGGGCACGCGGAGTTCAAGCCATGAGCTGACGCACGCCTCCCGCACCCATTGCGCTTCGCGCAAGCACCGTGTCGGCGTGCTCATCAGACCACTCCTGCGCGCAGCAGGTCGTGCATGTGCACGACGCCGATCAGATGCTGCTGCTCGTCCTTGACCAGCACGGCGGTGATCTTGTGTTTTTCCATCAGCGCCACCGCTTCGGCGGCGAGCTGGCCCGGCGTGATCGATTTGCCGCCGCGGGACATGACCTCGGCAATCTTTGCGGTGCGTACGTCGATGCCCTGATCGAGCACGCGGCGCAGGTCACCGTCGGTGAACACACCGGCGACTTCATTCGACGGCGTTGTGATCACTGCCATGCCGAGGCCCTTGCGCGACATTTCGAGCAGGGCCTGGCTGAGCGTGGCGTCGGCAGACACCGTCGGCAGACGGTCTCCGCTGTGCATGACGTCGCTGATCTTGAGCAGCAGACGACGGCCCAGCGAGCCGCCCGGATGCGACATCGCGAAATCTTCCGGCGTGAAGCCGCGCGCTTCGAGCAGGGCGACGGCCAGTGCATCGCCCATTGCCAGCGTCGCGGTGGTGCTGGAGGTCGGTGCCAGATTGAGCGGGCAGGCTTCCAGTGCCACCGACACGTCGATGTGGACTTCGGCGGCCTGGGCCAGGGTCGAGGCAGGCTTGCCGGTCATCGAGATCATCGGCACGCCCATGCGCTTGAGAAGTGGCAGCAGCGTGATCATCTCGTTGGTTTCGCCGGAGTACGACAGCGCGAGCACGACATCCTGGCGCGTGATCATGCCGAGGTCGCCGTGGCTGGCTTCGCCGGGGTGGACGAAGAACGCCGGCGTGCCGGTGGACGCAAACGTCGCCGCGAGCTTGCTGCCGATGTGGCCGGACTTGCCCATGCCGATCACGACCAGGCGGCCTTTGCAGCCCAGCATGATGCGGCAGGCTTCAGCGAACTTGTCATCGACACGATCGGTCAGCGCCGAGATGGCGTCGCGTTCGATTTCAAGGGCGCGACGCCCCAGCGCTTTGAGTTTTTCGGCGTCCATCGAAAGGGTTAAATGAATGCGGAGGGCAGTATAAGCGGGTCGGCTTAACCGCGGCGGGCCAGCGCGTAGACATCCAGTGCGCGGCGGCGGCTTTCAGCCAGATCAACGATCGGCAGCGGGTAGTTCGTGCCGAGCTGAACCTTGGCCGCAGCAAGAATCGCGGGTTTCGCCAGCCAGGGTGCATGAATCTGCGCCGTCGGCAGCGCCGCGAGTTCCGGGACCCAGCGGCGGATGTAGTGCCCCTGCGGATCGAAACGCTCGGACTGCAGCACTGGATTGAAGATGCGGAAGAACGGCGCGGCGTCTGCGCCGCAGCCTGCCGACCACTGCCAGCCCAGCGTATTGGCTGCGAGGTCGGCATCGACCAGGGTGTCCCAGAACCAGCGCGCACCTTCCTGCCAGGGAATCAGCAGATTCTTGGTCAGCAGCGATGCGACGATCATGCGCACGCGGTTGTGCATCCAACCGGTGTGCCAGAGCTGACGCATGCCGGCATCGACGATCGGGAAGCCGGTCAGCCCGCGCTGCCAGGCCTTGAGATCCCCGGCGTAGTCCGCGGGCGAGCGCCAGCGGAAATCATCGAAGGCCGTGTTCAGCGGCCGCTCGGCCGTATGCGGCTGGTGGACGATCAGGTGGTGGGCAAATTCTCGCCAGCCGAGTTCCTTGATGTAGGTCTCGGCGTCGCCTTCGTTGACGTCGGTCTGCGCCTGTACGCGGCGCACCGCGACCAGCACCTGATTGGGCCCGATTTCGCCGAAATGCAGATGCGGAGACAACCGTGAAACACCATCCTCAGCGGGCCGGTCCCGGCCGCGGCCGTAGCCGTCGAGTCCGCTGTCGACAAAGTCTTCGAGCTGAGCGAGTGCACCGGCTTCACCCGGCTGCCAGAACGGGCGAAAGCCGCTGTCCCAGGGAACTGTCGGCAGCAGTTCGAGCTCAGAAACGCCCAGACTGCGCAGGGCCTTTGCCGGGCTGGGCAGCGAATCAGGTGCCGCCTCGACGGTGCGCGGCAGCAGTTCCGCCGCATGTTTTCGCCAGTACGGGGTGAAGACGCGATAGCTGCCATCGCTGCCGGTCTTGAGCGTCCAGGGCTCGCGCCAGAGCAGGGCGTTGTGGCTGCTGACTTGAAGACCCGCCTCGCGCAGGGTCGACTTGATCGCGGTGTCGCGGGCAACCACCGCCGGCTCGTAGCAGCGGTTCCAGAACACTGCGGTGGCGCTGGTTTCCTTGATCAGCGTGCGCAGCACATCGAGGCTCTTGCCGCGGCGGATGATCAGCGGGCTGCCGAGGCTGGCCAGATCCTTTGCCAGCGCCTCAAGGCTGTGATGCAGCCAGACCCTGCTCGCCGCGCCCGGTGACCACGGCGCCTCGGCATCCGGATCGTCGATATAGACAGGCACGACGGCGTCGGCCGATGACAAAGCGGCGGCGAGGGCAGAGTTGTCGGTCAGGCGCAAGTCGCGACGGAACCAGAGCAGAGCGCAGCGGTGTTGCATTGTTTCGACTCGCCGAAGTTGGGGTGATGCAGGAGCAAACCACTTATAATCGCCGCCCTATGCAAACGGCCATCGCAATTGCCGGTGTCCGCAAAGCCTACGGTCCGACCGCAGCCCTTAAAGGAATCGATTTCGAGATCCGCCAGGGCGAGTTCTTCGGTCTGCTGGGCCCGAATGGTGCCGGCAAATCTACTCTGATCAATATCATCGCAGGACTCGTGCGTATGGACGCCGGGTCTATCGGTGTACTGGGTCACGACATTGTGTCCGACTTCCGCCGCGCCCGGCGTCTGCTCGGCGTGGTGCCGCAGGAACTCGTGTTCGATCCCTTCTTCAAGGTCCGCGAGATGCTGCGTATCCAGGCCGGTTACTACGGCTGCGGCCGCGAGTCCTGGCCGTGGATCGACGAGATGCTCGAACGGCTCGACCTCGCCAGTAAGGCGAACGCCTCGATGCGCGCACTGTCCGGCGGCATGAAGCGCCGCGTGCTGATTGCGCAGGCGCTGGTGCACAAGCCGCCGGTCGTGATCCTCGATGAGCCGACTGCGGGTGTCGACGTTGAACTGCGCCGCTCGCTGTGGCGCTTCATGTCGGAGATGCACAAGCAGGGCACGACGGTTGTTCTGACCACACATTACCTCGAAGAAGCGCAGGAGCTGTGCGAACGCATCGCGATCCTCGACCACGGCGAGTTGCAGGTCATCGAGCCGACGCAGAAGCTGTTGGCGCGCCATCCGTTCCGTTTCCTGCGCCTCAAGCTGACCGACGGCGCGACGCTGCCCGAGGCACTGCGGCCGCTCGTGACCGGCGAACCGAACGGCCACATCGAATTGAAGCTCGATACGACGAAGCACCCGATCGCCGGCGTGTTTGCAGCCCTGCGCAGCGCCGGCGTCGGCATCGACGACGTGCAGACCCGCGATCCGGATCTCGAAGACATCTTCATCGAGCTGACGCGGGACGATGCGCCGTCAGTGCGGAGCGCGCCATGACGCCGGACCAGATTGGTTTCGTCACGCTGCTGAAGAAGGAAATCATGCGGTTCTGGTCCGTGCTTGCGCAGACCGTGACCGCGCCGGTGATCACGACGCTGCTGTACCTGCTGGTGTTTGCGCAGGCAATGAAGGGTCGTGCGTCGTCCTACGACGGCGTGACGTACACCGAATTCCTGGTGCCGGGCCTGATCATGATGGCGGTGATCCAGAACGCATTCGCGAATACCTCGTCGAGCCTGATCCAATCCAAGGTGATGGGCAATCTGGTGTTCCTGCAGATGGCGCCGCTGGGGCCGCTCGAATGGTTCGGCGCGTACGTCCTCGCGGCGCTCGTGCGCGTCACGCTGGTGGCGATCGCCATGCTCGCGGTGACCCTGCCGATCGTGCCGCTGCCGATCGAAGCGCCGCTGGTGCTGATCAGCATGTTCCTGCTGTCCGGTGCATCGCTGGCGGTGATCGGCATGATCGCCGGCCTCGTCGCAGAGAAGTTCGACCACCTCGCGGTGGCCACCAACTTCTTCGTGATGCCGCTGTCGTTCCTGTCCGGCGTGTTCTACTCGGTGCATGCGCTGCCGTCAGTGTGGTACACGATCTCGCACCTCAACCCGTTTTTCTACATGATCGATGGCTTCCGCTATGGCTTTTTTGGCCATGCCGACGTACCGATCTGGCAAAGCCTCGCCTGGTGCGGCGGGTTCTTCATCCTGTCGTCCGCGGTCTGTCTGTGGATGCTGGTCACTGGCTACAAATTGAAGAAGTGAAATGAACAAGGAAGACATCAAGGCGCTGATCGAGGC
>JALYJV010000495.1 GCA_030775105.1 Pseudomonadota bacterium
CGGCAGTGCCTGCATAACGCCAGACGACGCCACTGGTCTGCGGATCGAACTCGATCACCTGCGAGCGGCCATGGCCGTTGAGATCGCCGTTGTTGTCGAACAGCAGGACGTGACCGTTGGCAAGCAGGTCCGGATCATGCTGGCCGACCCAGGCGCCGCGCATGCCCCAGGTGATCGTCTTGCTGTCGAGATCGAGGGCAACCAGCGCGTTAGGTTCGCGCATCGACAGCACCAGCTGCCCGGGCCGCAGGAACGGCATGTTGCGCGCAGCATTGTCGTCGACGAAATCGACGTCATTGGTGTGCAGGTAGTCGCCGCTCTCGCCGACATAGGCCGGCAAGGTATCGAGCAGCCGCAGGTAGTCGTTGCGCGCGAGCGCATCGAGCAGGCGCAGCTTGCGCATCGGCTGGCCCTGCGGCGAAAGCTCGACGATGAAATCATCAATGCGCGGCGGCTTGAGATGGTCGCGCTCGACGAAGCGGTCGTGGGTGATCTCGTGGGTCAGCACGAAGATGCGACCGTCCGGCGCGACCGAGAGGTCATGATGGACACGCTCCAGATACTTCCACAGCACCCGCGAATACCTGTCGAGCTTGACCAGGCCGTAGCCGTGCGGTGTATCGCCGATGCCGTCGTAGATCGCGAGCAGGTCGCCGTTCGGGTACAGATGAACCTTGCGAAAGTAGGTGCGTTCATCCGCCACCGGCTTGCGCGGAGCGGCCGAATCGTCCCAGATCGCGCTGTACGGCATTGCCCACTGGTGGACCTGTCGGCCCGCAAGATCGATAAGGATCGCGCCCTGGGTATGTGCGGAGCTATATAAGGTGTAGCCCGGAAGCGCGGCCCCGGCGTCTGCGATGGTCACGCCGCGACGGTCAGTGCGCGCCGGCTGCCACAGGTTGGTCGTGTACGCGGTGTCGAGTTCGGCATGCTGCGCCAGCACCGCCTTGGCCGCCCGATAGGCATCGTGCAGCGGCTGATATGGGTAACGCTGCGCCAGCATCGCGTAACTGCCTGCCAGGAAAGCAAGCACCATCAGGGCCAGAATCGCGACGCCATTGAAAATGCGGTCCGTCACCTGATGCCCGATCTCTTTAGTGGAATGACTTGAACGTAGCGGTGAAGGACTGAACCCGGGCTGAAAAGATCGCGCAACCGGGTTTCTGCACATGAATGGGCTTTACCCCCCCGAGCGCGTTCTCCACAATGCGCGCCTGACGCCGACCTGCAAAACCGTGGACCGCCAAGTGCAAGCCCTATACGAATCGAGCATCACCAGCGTGCCGCACCTGCACAAGGGCAAGGTGCGTGACCTCTACGCCCTCGGCGACAAGTACCTGCTGATCGTTTCTACCGATCGCCTGTCGGCATTTGACGTGATCCTGCCGCAGCCGATTCCGGGCAAGGGCATCGTGCTGACCGCAGTGACCGAGTTCTGGATGAAGCGCTTCACGCACATCCTGCCGAATCACTTTGCGGACGAAGTGAACCTCGCGGACTGGCTCACGTCAGCGGAACGCGAACAGATCGCAGGCCGCGCTGTTGTCGCCAAGCGCCTCAAGGCGCTACCGATTGAAGCGGTCGCTCGAGGCTACCTGATCGGCAGCGGCTGGAAGGACTACCAGAGCACCGGCGCGGTCTGCGGCATCAAGCTGCCGGTGGGTCTGAAACTTGCGGATCGCCTGCCGCAACCGATCTTCACGCCGGCAGACAAGGCACCGGTCGGCAGTCATGACGAAAACATCGACTTCGCCGAAGTCGAAAAGCGCATCGGCCCGGCGCTCGCCGCGCAGGTGCGCGATGCAACGCTGCGCATCTACACCGAAGCCGCGGAGTACGCCCTGGCACGTGGCATCATCATTGCCGACACCAAGTTCGAATTCGGCCTCGATGACAAGGGCCAGCTGCACCTGATCGACGAAGTGCTGACTCCGGATTCTTCGCGCTTCTGGCCGGCCGACACCTATCGCCCCGGCATCAGCCCGCCGAGCTTCGACAAGCAGTTCGTCCGCGACTACCTGGAAACCCTGGACTGGAACAAGACCGCGCCGGGCCCTCATCTGCCGCAGGACATCCTCGAACGCTCCGCCGCAAAGTATCGCGAAGCGCAGCGCCTGCTGACCGGCGTTTGAGTCTCGGAGACGGTCCATGACCTTTACCTCAGCCGCCGTGCTGCTGTTTCTGGTGATGGATCCACTCGGTAACGTGCCGCTGTTCATGTCGGCGCTCAAGCGCGTGCCGCGTGAGCGTCAGCAGCGCGTGATCCTGCGCGAGATGCTGATCGCGCTGACGACCCTGTTGCTGTTTCTGTTTCTCGGCGGCCAGATGCTGCGCCTGCTCGGTCTGTCCGAGCCCGCGCTGTCCGCCGCCGGCGGCATCATCCTGATGATCATCGCGCTTCGCATGGTCTTCCCGACGCGCGATAACAGCCTGCATGAGGAAGTCAGCGCCGAGCCGTTCATCGTGCCGCTGGCGATTCCGTACATGGCCGGGCCGTCGGCGCTGGCTACCGTGCTGCTGCTGATGAGCCGCGAACCCGCGCGCTGGATGGAATGGGTTGGCGCGGTGCTGCTGGCCTGGGGACTTTGCTTGCCGATCATGCTCGGCAGCACGCGCCTGCGTGACCTGCTCGGCGAGCGCGGCCTGACCGCGATCGAGCGCCTGATGGGCCTGATCCTCGTCACGATCGCCGTCGAGATGATGATGTCCGGCGCGTCGCAGTGGTGGGCCCTGCACAAATAGACGCTTCGGATCGAACTGCTATGCTCGCAGCAGGTTCCCATTCACCGATTCGACGCTGGAAGCTGATATGACGATTGCGCTGTGGTGCGTGCTGGCTGCCGGTCTGATTCATCTGCCGTTTGCGATGGGCGCCAAATGGAGCAAGCGTTTCGACAACGCCAAGCCACGCGCATATTTCGATGCCTTGAGCGGCTGGCGTCAGCGCTCGCACTGGGCCCAGCTCAACACGCTTGAAGTGTTCCCGCTGTTTGCCGCAGGCGTCATGGTCTGCCACCTGGTTGCCGGGCCCAATGCAACGGCTGATCAGCTGGCCCTCGGGTTCGTCGCCAGCCGGGTCGCTTTCGGCCTGCTCTATATCGCCGACCGCGCGACACTGCGCTCGCTGGTGTGGATCCTGGGCATGGCCTGCACCATCGGTTTGTTTGTCGTCGCCGCCCGAGTCTGAGTGCGGTCATCCTGCCCTCCACCCCGGAGCTCCCATGCAGATCAAGATCGAAATTGATGTTCGCCCGGACGAGTTGCGGCGTTTTCTCGGCCTGCCGGATGTGGCCGGCCTGCAGGACGACGTGATCGAGTTCGTGCGTCAGAAGATTGATGCGGCAGGCGAGTTCGATGCCACCGGTTTCGTCAAACAGAACCTCGACTCGCTGCGCAAGAATCCGGCGCTGCAGAAACTGATCGCGCGCGTGCGCATTGCCGAAGGCGTCGCGACCGAGCCAGCACCCAAGCCAACGAAGAAAGGCCGCGCGCGACGCAGCAAATAGTCTTTCCTAGCCGCGATCGGCCGCGCTATCGCGGATCACGCCGCGCCACAGTTCGCGCCGCAGCCGCTGGTCGCGGCCCAGGCGATTCAGCGTCTCGGCCGTGAGGTCGAACTGATCGCGCAGCAGTTCGCCCGCACCGCGGGCGCGGCGCGCAACCCTGTAGCGAATGCCGGTGGCGCTGAAATGGGCACGCAGCACACTCAGTTCATGCACCGCTATCAATGCCAGTCCGTTCATCCACCCGGCTCCCTTGTCGGTCGATGTCTTTCTCATTGGGCGTTCCATAAAGCAAAAGGCCGGGAGGAAAGTCCCCCCGGCCTTTTTTGCCGCCTCATCGAGGCGGCGCAGAAGCGCTTGCGCGCTCCCTGTCATGCGCAGCTCAGGCAGCAGCCTTGGCAGCCTTCTTCGCCTTGGTCGCAACCTTGCGCACGGCCTTCTTTGCGGCGCGAGCCGGCTTGGCAATGGTCTGGCCGTTGATCTTGGCGGTGATGGTCTCGACGCTGCTCGAGAGCGTCTTGGCCAGCTGTTCACCGGTCTTGGTCACGGTGGCAACGCTGTCGTTGTAGACGGCGACGACGGTGCCCTTGCCTTCCGGGATGTAGGCAATCGGGTTGGCAGCAACGGCCTTGATGCCGTCAGCGCGAGCCTTCTCGAAGCTGGCCTGGGCAAGCGACACGAGTTCCTTGCCGGCAGCAACCTGGGTCTGAACCAGTTCCTGCACGCCATCGACGACGATGGCATTGACGGCCTTGATGGCGTCGACGCCGGCTTCGAGCACGTCCTGGCCACGGGTCACGACAACATCGGCGCGGGTCTTCACATCGTTAACAAGCGTTTCAACATTCATGGGTCATCTCCTGATACTAAGGAACAAAACGGGGTTTGCTCATCAAAACAATCGGGTAAATGTTGCACCGCAACATTTGCTGCATCGCATCATAAAAGCCGCCCCCCGGACTGTCAACTGCCGCAGCGGCAAGCCCGGTTGCTATCCTCCCGCCCATGAACAATTTCCTGAAGCGCATCCGCGAGTTGCTGTGGGATCTGGAAACCGCCAAGCGCTATCCGCGACGACTGGTTTACTCCGCGCGCTATGCGTTCGTATTGGCCCGCGACCTGCTCGAGGGCCAGCTCAGCATGCGCGCGATGAGCCTGGTCTATACAACCCTGCTGTCGATCGTGCCAATGCTGGCGCTGGCGTTTTCGGTACTCAAGGCACTCGGCGCACACAATGCGCTGGAGCCGCTGCTGCTGGAGTTTCTGAGCCCGCTCGGCAACCAGGCACAGGTGCTGACGGCCAACATCATTGGCTTTGTCGAGAACATCCGTGTCGGCGTGCTCGGCTCGCTCGGTGTCGCTTTGCTGTTCTATTCCGCGCTGTCGCTGATCCAGAAGGTCGAATCGGCGTTCAACTACATCTGGCGCATCGAACGACCGCGTCCGCTGTCGCAGCGTCTCGGCGAGTACCTTGCGGTGCTGATGGTCGGCCCGGTTGCGGTGTTCTCGGCGCTGGGCGTCACCGCCACCGTGCTCAACAGCGAAATGGTCGCGCGGATCACAGCCATTGAACCGTTTGGCCTGCTGCTCTATGTCGGCACCACGCTGCTGCCCTACCTGTTGATCATCGGTGCCTTCACCTTTCTGTATACCTATGTGCCGAACACCCGGGTGCGCCTGCGCGCGGCGGCCAGCGGCGGCCTGCTGGCTGGCGTGCTGTGGCAGAGCGGCAGCGCGATCTTCGCGTCCTTTGTCTCCGGGGCGTCGAACTACAACGCGATCTACTCCGGCTTCGCGATCCTGATCTTCCTGCTGATCTGGTTGCAGCTGGGCTGGTTGATCCTGCTGGTCGGCTGCCAGCTAGCGTTCTATATCCAGCATCCGGAACATCTCAAGCAACGACGCACGCCGGCCAGCCTTTCGTCCCGGGCCAGCGAATATCTGTCGCTGATGATCATGGGACTGGTCGGCCGGCGCTTCATGCACGGTGAGATGCCGTACACACAGGACGAGCTCTCGCTGGCGCTCAACGCCGAACCCGAGCATGTCGCACGCGTCACCGACGTGCTGATCTATCACGGGGTGCTCGCCGAAACCGGCAGCGACCGCGCCAAGATGATCCCCGGCATCGATCTGGATTCGGTGGAGCTGTCGCGCCTGTGGCGACTCGTGCGCGC